>JAENZU010000632.1 GCA_016841125.1 Melioribacter sp.
CACAAAGAAAAATAGTTTATACGAATCTTGAACCCTATTAAAAATAAGATATTCTTAATTTTAATGATAAGCGCATACAGTATATGTTTTAAGTCCTTCGCTCAAGAAAAGGATCTAAATTCTGTGATTGTCTCTATTTCAAAGTATATAACTTCTGAAAATTTCGAATCGATAAATACTGCTCACAATGATCTTGCTGCGGTGGATTCCATATATACTTTTGCGCTTAATTATTTAGAAGGCGACTACTCGGAAGCTTTGCTGGCATTAACTTTTGCAACACTTCCATTTAATAAAATGCCTCTCAAAATTCCAATCCTCGGAATCCCTTTAACTCTTTCTCTCCCCTCTCCGGGAGATAGTTTATTCCACAAAAAAAATTTGCTGCTGCCAAAAAATTTATTTTTCGATTCTCCCAAAACCGATTTCGGCGATAAAGATAAACTTGCTCATTTTTTCGGTAACGCTTTTTTATCTTACAATATTAGTTTCTTCAATTTTTCCAAATTTATGGGTATCTTTGTTGAAATGTTTGAATCAACATTTAAGGTAGAAGGCGGATTAGATTTTAAAGATATAAAAGTAAACCATCTTGGAGATTCATTTGGAATTTTTCTGAATGAAAATAACAATTTAATGCCCTCTGAAGTTTTACGTATTTATTCACTATTATTTTTCAACCCAATAAACTAAAGCTAAAATGAATTCTGTAATAATTATTGACGATGAAAAAAGTATTTGCGAAAGCATTAAAATGATACTTGAATATGAGGATTATCAAGTTGAATATTTTAACGACTCTGAAGAAGGGATGGACGATTTAAAATCCAATAGTTATGATGCACTATTGTTGGATATCCAGATGCCGAAAAAAAATGGATTCGAAATTCTGAATTGGATAAAAACCACCGGCATAAATCTAAAAGTAATTATGATCTCCGCACACAGCAGCCTCGAAAATGCAGTTAAAGCAACTAAACTCGGCGCATTTGATTTTATTGAAAAACCGATTGACCGTGATAAACTTCTAATCAGCATTAGAAATGCAGTCGAACAATCTTCACTTGTAAAGGAAAACAAAAAATTAAAAAAAGAGTTGATCGGGGATACAAAAATTATCGGGGAGAGTGCTCCTATTAAATCTATTTTGGAAACAGTCTCTCGCGTTGCAAAAACTGAAGCAAGAATTTTTATTACCGGTGAAAACGGAACGGGAAAAGAATTGGTTGCGCGCGAAATTCACAAACAAAGCAGCAGAGCTTTGAAAGAATTGGTTGAAGTTAACTGTGCTGCAATACCGAATGAACTTATCGAATCAGAGTTATTTGGGCACGAGAAAGGTTCATTCACAGGTGCTGTAAAAGATAGGATTGGTAAATTTGAACAGGCTAATAAAGGCACTCTATTTCTTGATGAAATTGGAGATATGAGTCTGCAAGCCCAAGCAAAAGTATTAAGAGCCATAGAAGATGGTAAAATTGAAAAAGTTGGTGGCAATCAAAAACTCTCCGTTGATGTTAGAATAATCTCTGCAACAAATAAAAATTTAATTGAGGAAATTGAAAACGGAAATTTTAGAGAGGATCTATATCACAGGCTCAACGTCATTCCTATAAATGTTCCTCCTTTGCGGGAAAGAAAAGAGGATATTCCCCTTTTGGTTAATCACTTTATTAAAGAGATTTGTGAAAAAAATAAATTTCCATTAAAAACTTTTACCGCTGATGCAATAGAAACTCTGAAACAACAAGATTGGCCCGGCAACATCCGTGAACTTAGAAATTTTATTGAGAGAGTTGCGATAATGGCGTCAAATGAAAAAATTGAAAAGTCGGATATTCTTAATTTTATTCCCTCAAAGAGTTTAAAAAATGATAATTTATTGGATGTCAGCAACTCGTTCCAAGAATTTAAAGAAAAAGCTGAAAGAGCATTCATTCTGAAACAATTGAATGCGAATGACTGGAATATAAGCAAAACAGCAGAAATTCTAGGAATTCAAAGGAGTCATCTTTACGGAAAAATTAAAAAGTATCAAATAGAAAAAGGGAACGGCGATGGGTAATACAATATTTTCCAAAATTATAAATAGAGAAATTCCTGCTGATATTGTTTACGAAACAGACCGGATTTTAGCATTTAGAGATATAAATCCTCAGGCTCCGGTTCATATTTTAATCATAACAAAAATAGAAATCCCCACAGT
>JAENZU010000633.1 GCA_016841125.1 Melioribacter sp.
TAATTGAGCAATTTCCTCATCGGATATTTTGGGGAAATCACTGAAAGTTCTCAAATATTCAATTATAGCAATTCTATTTTCCGGCGGTAGATATTCATAAGCCGCCATTCCGTTTTTGATAATTCCTTCCTCTAATGTTTTATACATATTTGCAAAATCACGTCCATTTGTCCAGCCTTCTGCATTGTGAAAATTCCTCGGCGGCGGATTTAAAGCTCCACCCGCAGGTCCGTCACCTTTACCATCGGCACCGTGGCATGACTGACAATTAGCATCGTAAAGTTCTTTACCCTTACTTATAAAATCTTCTGTCGGATTTTGAATCATGCTCAAATCTGCAGCCGGTTTTATTCCACCCTTTTTAATTTGAATAGCAGGTATAACTTTTGTTGTATCTGAAATAGACTGCGGACTTTGATTCCGAAATATTGTATTCAAATTCTTTAGAAAAAATATTCCAAGAATTAAAATAAGAATAAAGAAATAAACGTAGAACCATCCGAATAATCGCAACGGCTTTTTCAGCAAATTGGAGAACTTTATTTCTTCTTCATATTTAGGATTGTTACTCATCTTCATTCCGGATTATAGTCTAAAATTTAAACCGCGTTTTAATTTCGGGTCACCAATTGGGACGATATTCTCTTTTTTACTTTTAATACCAAATATTAACATCAATAAACCAAACGCAATTAATGGGAAACCAAGTTCCATCCACCCAAGCGTAACTCCACTTTCACTAAAGGTGGGCATAGTCAGCCAGTAAAGATCATAAATATGAGCTAATAATATCCACAGCGACATGAACAGCAATCTCTTTGGATTCATTTTGCTGGGCTGCGATAATAATCCCACATAAGGTACAACAAACCGGACTATTATTAGCCCAATAGAAAAGAAAATCCAGCTGCCTTCCCATCTTTGTAAAAACCAGAAAGTCTCTTCGGGTAAGTTAGCATACCAAATTAGCAGATACTGACTAAAAGCAATGTAAGCCCAAAAGTTTGTAAAAGCGAATAACAGCGCGCCCAAACTATAATAGTGATCCCGTGTTATTCCCTTTATAAATAATCCTTTTTCATTTAGCATTACAACAATAAATGTAGTTGCCGCGAGCGCCGCTAAAACGGTACCAGAAAAATAGTAAACCCCGTAAATAGTCGAAAACCAATGGGGTTCCAAACTCATCATCCAATCAATTGCTGAGAAGGTAATTGTAATGGCGAATATCGGCATGAAAATGGCGGACAATCTAATATTTTTTGTAGTTAATTTTTGATCGTGTGAAGTGTCCTGCTTTCTGGAATTTCTTATGATAATGAAATAGAAGAATATCCAGATTGCGTAAAACGCCAAATTTCTTATTGTAAAAAATCCCATATTAAGATACGGCTCTTTGCCTGCCAGAATTTTATCGGAGGCAACTGCATCCTCGTGCGTCCAGTGATACAAACCGTGCATATTTAGATAAACCGGAATTGCAATTATCGGCAGTATTAAAAGTACCGAAGCCAAAATTTCCGTTACTCTTCGGAACGGTGTTGACCAGACAGCACCCCCAAGGTATTCTATACAAACCAGAAATAATGATCCTACTCCGATGCTTGTTAAAAACATTAGAAGTATTAAATTATTGAACGCACTTCGCACCGGGTCAATAAAGAATGCGAGTATCACAATAACTAAACCAACCGCCAATAGTGCAAACGCAATTTTATTAATTACTGCAGGCAGCTCTTTTTTCTGGTATTCAATTTTAAATTGGGAATCATTCATTCTATATCTGACTCCTTAGCGTTTAGGGATCTTTGTAAAGCTCTTAAGTATAAGACCACAGACCATTTCTCTTCTCTATTCAATTGATAACTGTATGAAGGCATTACATTCTGACCTTCTACCAAAACATGATAAATTCTTCCATCGGACCAATTACGGACTTTCTCGGAATGCAGGCTTGGCGGGTTCGGGAATTGACCGCGCAATCTGCTGTCGCCTTCACCATGATAACCGTGACACGGACTGCAGAATATATTAAATTTTTCTTCACCGAGTTTTAAGTTTTCTTTACTTGGAAGCAGTGGATTAATCAGCATCTCACCGGCGAGATCAGGTTTACCATAATAAGGATACGGGAGAATCCCGCGGGCTACCGTTCCCTCAACCGGGGTTTGCATAGAAAATCCATCAGCAAA
>JAENZU010000009.1 GCA_016841125.1 Melioribacter sp.
CGCGGTGCTGGAATAGGAACAGGTTATTATAAAAACATTGAAGAGGCTTTCAGCACATTACAAATATTAGATCAATTCAGTCCCGGTTCGAAAGCAGCCAATCAATACGAAAATATTTATCAAGTGTGGAAATGTCATTTGATGCAATTAATGAAAAATTGATCTATTCTATTTTGAATTATTGTAATTCATTATTAAAGTCAAAGCTTTTGTAAGTATAATTTTCGAATTAACTTTCTAAAAAATAAATTATTCTCATTCGCTTCATTTCTAG
Organism: Melioribacter sp.; assembly: GCA_016841125.1. Classification (GTDB taxonomy): domain Bacteria; phylum Bacteroidota; class Ignavibacteria; order Ignavibacteriales; family Melioribacteraceae; genus JAENZU01. Next base: position 275 of record JAENZU010000009.1, read on the forward strand.
TTTTCCGCCTTTTATAAATATCATTTTCACTTTAATTTATTTGCCAATATTCTACTGTATTAAGTTTTTGTGAAAAATAATCTAAAAAAATTTGCTGTTTCATCTAGGTTTTGTAAATTCATTTTCTAAAAAACGACATTTTAGCTTTTTAAAACAATATTGACGACCAAGAATTATCATGAAAGTAAAAATATTTAAAGTTGAGGGATATCAGTTCAGCTTCGGAAAGAAACCCGCATCAAAGCAAGTTCTGGAAGATGAAATCAATAACTGGTTGGCATCAAATCCGGATGTAAATATTAAGCATATCAAACAGTCTTGCTGCGGCGGAAGTTTAAACCCTAGTTTGACTTTTGTATCGATTTGGTATGACTAATCAGAAAACCGATTTTTAATATTTTTCAAAATCTTTGAAGTGAGCTTTTTCTTTTTAGGGCAGTTCACACCAATTCTGGTAATAATAAACTGATTTTCAACTGTAATTCCTTAGGCAGATTTTTGCTCAGGATTATTAAAATTTAACGATTCCGAACTATGAGAATTATATTTTTATTTATCGTTTTATCATATTTTACACTCCCCGATTTTTTTGCTCAAACAACATATTATTTAGACGCCTCCGGAGGAAGCGACAACAATAACGGCACTTCCAGAACAGCCGCTTGGCAAACTCTTAGTCAGATTAAAAATTTTCCTTTTCAACCCGGCGATAAAATCCTCTTGAAAAGAGGTGAAGTTTGGAATGAACAGCTCAGAATATCTGCTTCAGGCATAGAAGGATCTCCTATAACCATTGGGGCTTATGGTTCAAGCGCAAAACCGATAATAACTGTTGTTAAGACACAAGATCTAATATGGGAAAATACCGGCAATAATATTTGGAGAAACACTACTCTAGAATATGACCCCAAAAGAGTACTTAAAGATGGGGTTGAAATTTTAGACGCAGCAGAAAATTTTTACGATGAACTTGGAACAAACGTACCGGATTTGGTTGAGTGGTACTATGGACCCAAAAATACTAGCGACCCGCACGACTATTTGTATTTATATTCATCTGATTCTCCGGCGAATCATACCATTGAATTTTCTGCGGAAGGACACGGTCTGATAGCGGAAGACATAAGCTACGTTATTTTCGAAAACCTTGAAATTGTCGGCGGATACTATTTCGGTATATCAATTTTTTCATGTTCAAATTTGAGTTTCAAAAATGTTACTGCCGGCGAGTACGCAAATTTTGGGGTGTACATTTCATCTGCAAAATTATATGGAACTACAATGCAGCCGTCCGATAGAATTGTAATTGACAGTTGTATTATTGACTCAGGCTACAAGTTTAATTATTCCGAAGCAGGAACTGCTTACGGTAAATCGAACAGGGGACCGCCTGATGGCTATAGACTTAACATTTACGCAATAAATTGCGAATTGAAAAATTCACTACTCATCAACTATGCACATGCAAATGTAAGTTTGTTTTGCGAACTCAATGTAAACCGTTTACCTTTTTATTTAGGAACTGAGATAGCTAACAATAAAATTTACAATAATAAACTTACCTCCCCGGATCTATTTTACGGTGGAAGATTGGTGATTGACGGTTATTCACACGACAATGAAATTTTTAATAATATTATTGAAAATACCTCTGTGAAAAATCAGTTTAATGGTTTTGCAAATCATTTTCATCACAATATTATTAGAGGTATTAAGGCTTCGCCCTTAAAAGATTATAATACCGGATACGGAATATCGATTCAGGGATATTATGATTCTGTTCATGATAATATTTTTGAAAATAATTTGATAGTCGATTGTGAAGATGCGGGTATTCTTATTTCAGGCAATAACGGAGCCGGTAATGTCATCAATAATATATTTCGAAATAACATTATTTATAATTGCGGTACAAAGTATAATAATGTCGGTCTTCAATTAAATAAAGCCAACAATACTTTTCTGAACCATGGAAATTATTTTCAAAACAATCTGGTCTTCAATCCCAATACTGCGCAAACCATTAATTTTTATGGATCAATAATTGATGTTAACGAATTTAATTCTCAGAACAGCGGTGTTATAAATCAGATGATCACCGGTAACATTGATAGCGATCCTAAGTTCAATAATTACTTGACGAACGATTACCATTTACAATCTTCTTCACCGTGCATAGATGCAGGAGCAAATCCTCAAGCGAACATTGATTTTGACGGCAACCCAATTCCGCTTGGCATTGCTGCTGATATTGGGATTTATGAATTCACCGTAGTTACAAGTGTTGAAGAGTCAAAGCCTTCATCACCGGTATTAATTCAGAATTACCCCAACCCTTTTAACCCCGTTACTAAAATTAGGTATTCAATTCCAAACTATTCTTCCACAGATCATGAATCCCAAAATGTAAGGCTTACGATTTACGATATTTTAGGAAAAGAGGTGGCAGCATTAGTAAACGAAAAACAAAACCCGGGTAATTATGAAATTGAATTTAAGGCTGAAAATCTGCCGAGCGGATTTTATATTTGTTTGTTAACAGTTGATAATTCATCACTCTCTCGAAAAATGATACTGCTCAAATAGTATTGACCAAGAAAATTATTTTGAGATAATTGTAATTTTATAAATTTATTTTCGGTCAATTTTTTTTAAAATTGCAGTCCTTGAGATTTTAGCAATATTATTAAAATTAAAACGTATTAAAAATAAACTTAAAGGCATACAGATTAAAGCTGTCGTTGCTACAAAATATGGTTCACCTGATGTCCTCCGGCTGGAGAAAATTGAAAAACCTTCTCCAAAAGAAAATGAAATTTTAATTAGAATTTATGCGGCGACAGTTACCGCCGGTGATTGCGAAATTCGAAGATTCGAAATTCCTCTTTTATTCTGGCTGCCTATAAGGTTGTACATGGGTTTGTTCAAACCAAGAATCAAAATACTCGGGCAAGAGTTAGCCGGACAAATAGAAGCCGTCGGGGCTGATGTCACAAGATTCAACAAAGGGGATAAAGTGTTTGCTGCAACGGAAATGAGTTTAGGTGCTTATGCCGAATACATTTGCCTTCCTGCCGATCATGCAATATCAAAAGTACCATCAAATATTAGTTTAGAAGAAGCTGCCGCAATTCCGGTCGGAGGTTTAAATTCACTCCATTTTTTAAGTAGGGCAGATATTAAGCCAGGGCAGCAAGTTCTTATTAAAGGAGCCGGAGGAAGTATCGGTACTATTGCCATTCAACTTGCAAAATACTACGGCGCGGAAGTTACCGCAATTGACAGTACCAATAAATTGGAAATGCTGAGATCCATTGGTGCTGACCATATAATTGATTACACAAAGGAAGACTTCACCAAAAACGGAAAATTTTATGATGTGATTTTTGATGTAGCCGGGAAAGTGAAATTTACACAGAGTTTAAAATCTCTAAGACCAAACGGTTATTTACTTATTGCCAATCCCCGACTTCATCTTATGATCCGTGGGTTTTTTACTTCGAAATTCAGCAACAAGAAAGTAATTACAGGGGTTGTGAACGAAACACCCGAAGACATGGATTATTTAAAAGAACTTATCGAAACCGGAAAAATTAAAATTGTTATTGATAAACGATTTCCGATCGAACAAATTCCAGAGGCTCACCGTTATGTTGAATCGGGACAGAAAACCGGGAACATTATTATTACTTTGGAGAATTAACTATGAAAGCAATTATAGTCGAAAAATATGGTTCACCAGACAGCCTGAAACTGAGAGATTTTGTAAAACCAATTCCGAATGATGATGAAGTATTAGTAAAGATACATGCTGCCTCTGTAAATGCAGGCGATTGGCACTTACTTAGAGGGGATCCCTTTTTAGTGCGGCTAATGTTTGGACTGTTCAAGCCAAAATTTAAAATTCTAGGTTCCGACATTGCCGGTGTGGTTGATTCGGTTGGCAGCAATATAAAAGAATTTAAACCCGGTGATGAAGTATTTGGCGACCTTTCCGAATCAGGGTTCGGTGCATTTGCCGAGTTTGTATCTGCACCGGAATCTGCATTAGTTAAGAAGCCAAAAAATGTTTCGTTTGAAGAAGCTGCAGCGGTGCCGGTTGCTGCAATCACCGCTCTTCAAGCTCTTCGAAACAAAGGCAAGATCAAGTCAGGAGATAAGATTTTAATAAATGGCGCTTCCGGCGGCGTTGGGACGTATGCTGTCCAAATTGCAAAATCGTTTGGAACCGAAGTTACCGGAGTATGCAGCACTTCCAAAATGGAAATGGTTAATTCAATTGGTGCAGACCACGTTATTGATTATACGAAAGAAGACTTTACCAAAAGCGGGCTTAAGTATGATATAATTCTTGCGGCTAACGGCTACTACCCTATTTCGGTATACAAACGCGCTCTAAACCCCAGAGGCATTTATGTAATGACCGGTGGTACTATGAAGCAAATGTTTGAAGCGATGATAAAAGGTCCTTGTCTGTCAAAAAAAGAGGGACAGCAATTGGGCAACCTTCTATCCAAACCAACGAAGGACGATCTGCTCTATCTGAAAGAACTTCTCGAAGCAGGAAAAATAAAGCCGGTAATTGACAAACGATATTCTCTCAATGAAATACCCGATGCCGTAAAATATGTTGAAGAAGGACATGCTAAAGGAAAAGTTGTGATATGCGTAGCTGGTGAAAAATAAACTGCCAATAATAGATTTTAATTTGATAGAGTATTTTTAGTAACTGTTCAGGGAGAGTTTCAAATCAAAGGAGATGCACCAAGTCGATCAGCAGAATCTTAAAACCGGGCGGACTCTTATCCATCATTGAAATGCAAGGTGATCCCGATCTTCTAACATTTGATCAGCCTAATTCCCTTACATCAGAATTCAGATTTGAATATTTGGAAATTTTTTATTCGAAAAAGGGTTCAACTATTAATTTTAAGAAATTGTAACTCGCCTCTTTCCAAAATACAATTTGCTAGAATTTGATTAAAATGAATTTTCATTTTTAGAATGAAAGTTCAAGTGTTTTTCACCTCACTGATTTCAACTTATTATTGCGAGTGTTAACTTATTATTCTAAATATTTTTAATTAATTACGATTTAAATATAATGATTAAACTAAGCGGATTAATGAAGTTGTTGCGATTTGAACTCCCTGTCTCAGCCGGAGTCTGTGTTGTAATGGGGCAATTGTTAGCGCTTGGAGAATTTGCATCCATCTTTTTAGCCGGCGCCGGTTTTTTATCTGTATTTATGATCTCCGCTTCAATATTAGTTTTAAATGATTATTTCGATATTGAAACTGATAAAATAAATGCTCCGGACAGACCGATCCCTTCAAATCTTGTTTCAACTTCCGAAGCACTGACACTGTCAATTTGCTTATTGCTTATTGGTTTAATCTTAAGCTATTTTATAAGTTTTGCTGTGCTTATTTTTTCAATCGTTTTATTTATTATCGGATTTCTTTACAATAGGTTTTTTAAGAAAAGCGGAATCTTCGGCAACTTAATGGTAAGTTTTTCTGTTGGAATGACCTTTATTTACGGCGGTTTATCAGTTGGACTGCCATTCAGCAAAGCGGTATTATTCTTCGGGTTAATTGCCGCATTGATTGATCTAGGCGAAGAAATCGCCGCCGATTCAATGGATATTCACGGTGATCTTCTGATAGATTCAAATTCACTGGCTATCAAATACGGCAGACCTGTTGCTCTAAAAATAAGCGTTTACATTTTTTACTTTGTTATTCTGCTCTCATTTATTCCATTTATTCTGAATTGGTTTTCTATTATTTATTTGCTACCAATAGTAATAATGGATGCAGCGATTGGATATCCTGCCTTCAAATTGCTCAATTCAAAAAATGAAGAAGGACGCAAATATATACGCTGGATTTATTTAGGTGCAACTTTTGGAATTTTGGTTTTTCTAATTATTAGGTTAATTGGGATTTAACAATGTTAGGGTATCTCAAAGCGACACTCACTTCAAAGAAGACTTATTCTTATTATCTATTATTTATATATTTACATTATTGAAATTCATTTATGAATAAGCCCGGGGGCACAATTTGAATAATTCCAAAAATATTAGAAAGCTTTTATCATTACTTTTTTATTTTAGCTTAATGCCGCTCACATTTTCTCAAGTGGATCCAACAAGACTTGATGAAAACAAATTGCTTATTGAGCCCGAATTACATGGTGTTCGAATAGATGCAGTGACTCTACTAATATTTCATCAGGTCGGCGGACAAATCGATTTTGATCTTTTACAATCGAGTAATAAGAAGATATGCGTCGGAACAAGATTAAGTGTTGAACATTACTCTCTGCAGAACTTTGTAGAGAAAGTCAGCGGCTCTCCGTTTACGAATTACAATTTATTTGCGAGAGTAACTAATAGAAGAAATCTTTTTTCAGTTAATCTGCTTGGCGGCGTTACATATTATACGGCAGATTCTCAGACATCTAAAACAAAAAGGTATTTATTCAGAGTTGGTTTTGAAGCTAGATTTGGTTCAATGGCAGCGCTGGTCTTAAAAGGTTCAACATCATTAATGGATAAATCATATTTTATTGGATTTGGAATTAGTATCGGATACGACCATAATTGGTAAGTTGTTTGCGGAATAATACTTTGGGATTCAAAGAAAAGAATAATAAATCTAATTAAAAATCTACATCCAGAAATAACTCTTGTTAACCGATGTACAACTATTAATAATTTTCAATAATCAAACAACTACCGCACTCCCACTAATACCATAAATTGGTAGGGTTCTAAATCAAGATTGTGAGCTGCAATAATTGAGCGCCCTGATACAATATCAGTAATGCTTTTACTCAATCCGAGATGACGCAGTTTATTGCCGGCAACATTCTGCGGCAGATCGCTGAAATTACCTAAAACAAATAATGAATAGTTTTCATGATTCTTAAAATAAGCCAGCACATGATCATTATCGAGATTTACAAACTCAGTATCTGAGCCGGAGAATGCCGGGTTATTTTTCCTGATCCTAATTAAACGAAGCAGACCGTTAAAAATTTTGCCGGTAATTGTTTCAATATCATTCCTTTCCTTCGCTTTTTCCCAATCGAATTTTGGTCTGTGTATCCATCGGGTATCGCCAATTTTATCTGTATCTTTTTCATAATCGTAATCATTCAATAAACCTATTTCATCACCTAAATAGATCAGCGGTATTCCGCCGATAGTTAAAATAATACCATGCAGTAAGTGAATCCGTTTGATAGCCAGCTCAATTTTATTTTCGTCATTTTCTTTAATCGCTCTTTCTAAACCTGCCAATGATGCTGTTGTACCGGATACTCTTCCCTGCTTTGTTTTTGGATCTTCCTGAAATGGAAGACCTTTTGCGAAGGACCCTTTAAATCTTCCGATGAAAAAATCTGATAGAAATCTTCTGTGATCCGATGGAATTTTTCCTATCTCCACTGCATCTTCATTTGAAAATGCCCAGCCGATATCGTCATGACACCGAATATAGTTTACCCACATACAGTTTTCAGGTATCTTAAATCTTTTTTCAAGTGAGTGTCTGAGAAGTCTAATTTTCCTTGTTGCTAATGAATTCCATAACAGTGCCATCATTTGTGGATTGTAGGAAAGCTGGCATTCTGCTTCACTTATATATTTGTTCACTTCATCGGGATGAACAATTGCTTCGGACTTAAACAGCATTGAAGGAGCCACAATTCTCATTACAGCATTGAATGCCTGAATTATCATGTGTGCTTCCGGCTGATTCTCACAACTTGTACCGAGTCTTTTCCAGATAAACGCCACGGCATCGAGCCGTAAAATTTCAACTCCTTGATTTGCAAGAAACAGCATCTCCTCAGCCATCCTGGTAAATACTTCAGGGTTTTCGTAATTCAAATCCCATTGATAATTATGGAATGTGGTCCAGACCCATCGTTTAATTCTATTGCGGTAAGTGAAGCTGCCCGGGTGATCATCTTGGAAGACCGGGGCAATTGTCTTTTCATATTTATCAGGCATTTCACGGTCGGGAAACATCCTGTAATATTCCTGGTAATCTTCATCACCTTGTAACGCTTTTAGCGCCCAAGCGTGGTTATCTGCAGTATGATTAAAAATAAAATCGAGAACCAAACTCATGCCGTGATTACGCAGCTCTGCCGAAAGTTCACTCAACTCTTCCATAGAACCCAGTTCAGCATCAACTTCGCGATAACTAGTTACCGCATATCCGCCGTCGTTATCCCCTTCGGGAGAAATAAATAAAGGCATTAGATGAATATAGTTGATTCCAAGTTCTTTTAAATATGGAATTTTCTTACGCAGTCCTTTGAGATCATTTGAGAATAGATCTACATAAAACATTACTCCTACTAAACTATTGGATTGGTACCATTGCGGTGCAGATTGCCTGACCGCATCGAGTGATTTCAAATCAGCCGGTCTTTGAATCCACATCTTTGTAGCCATCGAAAGGAGAGATTCCAGGTGATAAAAATAATCGTAATTATGCCCGTACAACTTTGATAAAATTCTGAAAAGTCGCGGATAGTGAGCATGAATTCGATCAACAAATCCTTGCCATTCCGCATCATCAACAGCTCCGGCATATTTTTCTTCTATTCGAGGCAATATCCTGTTGAGTGACTGCTTTATCTGTTTTTCTGTAATCTTTGGATCTGTCATAGTGTTTCTATATAAACAAATTGCTGGTTTAATTCAAAAATTTATTTTTTATTAAATAATTCAAAGGGCACAAAGATATAACAAATTTATTAAAATGATAAGTCAAGAGCTGGTATTTATTTCTTCAGGTGTGACAGATACTAGTTTTTCAATTTTGAAATTAATCGCCAATCAAATATTTTATTATCAGTCAATATTTTTTTAACATTTAATGAAGTATCTATTTGAAATGAAACCGTTAGAATTAGCAAACCGATACCTAGAGATTTTCTTTTCAGGTAAGGATATTTCAGACCTAAAGCATATTCTTGCAAAGGACTGCAAATTTATCGGATCGTTTTATGAATTCAATTCAGCTGATGCATACATTGATTCATTAATGTCTGATCCCCCTGTGAATGTTAACTGCAAAATTTTAAACACATTTGAGATAAATAATTCTGTGTGTTTTATATACGAATTTTCTAAACCGGGAATCAAAACAGTAATGGCTCAAACATTTGATGTCAGTCAGGATAAAATTTGCAGTATTAGATTGATTTTCGATAGCGCATCATTTCTCAGTTGAAAATAGTATTATAATACGAGTCTGATATTTCCTTCTTATTTTTAATCGGCAATACCAGATTGGATAATTTTAATTTTAGATTTCCCATGACTGAAATAACTTAGGTTCTTTTTTAATTTCTTATTTTTCCGTATTAAGATACACACACTGTTTAAACCTATTTGCAATTTTATATTGATCGAAGGGATGGCTGTTAACCAAATAATCTAGATATTATCAAGAGGCTGTTGAAATGGATGTTATAAAAAAATTAAATTGGGGAATTATTGGAGCCGGAATTATTGCCGGTAAAATGGCTGAAGCGCTCAAAATAGATCCTGGTTCTTTGCTCTACGCTGCTGCATCAAAAGACATTTCAAAAGCACGGGCTTTCGCTGATGCAAATAATGTAGGATACGCATTTAGTTACGACGAAATTGTAAACTGTGAGGAGATTGATATAATTTATGTTGCCACTACTCACAACTTTCATTTTGAAAATGCAAAGCTTGCATTAGAAAACGGCAAACATGTTTTAATTGAAAAACCATTTACGGTTAATGCAGAAGAAGCACGCGAACTAACAAACATTGCAAAAGAAAATAATCTCTTTTTGATGGAAGCAGTTTGGACAAGATTTCTGCCAAGCATAAAGTTGTTAAAAAAGAAAATCGAAGACGATGTGATTGGCGAGGTAAAGCAAATCAATATCTCATTCGGCGGATTTGTAGTTCCCCAATATGAACGGCGGCTCAAGGACCCTGCTCTTGCCGGCGGTGTAACGTTAGACATGGGAATCTACCCGATATCTTTTGTTTGTTATTTACTTGGCGAACGCCCTGCCGATATAAAATCTATGACTCACTTTAGTGATTCGGGAGTCGATGAAATTTCAAACTATTTATTTCGTTTTCCCTCAGGATGTTTTGCATCAATAAGTACAAGCTTTCATCTTAAAATGAATAATAGTGCAACGCTTTATGGGCAAAATGGATTTATCGAATTTCCGCAATTTCAAGTCGGTGAGCGTTTTACAATCAATCTGCACAAAGGCACCAATAATATTGTTGAATCGCGGGAAGTGTTTGAAAAAAATCATGACAACGGATTTATTTATCAAGTTGAAGAAGTGATTAATTGTATATATGAAGGTAAGCTTGAAAGTGATATCATCCCCCTAAAAGAAACCAACTCAATTATGGAAGTGATGGACAAGATGCGCAATGAGTGGGGATTTGTTTACCCGTTTGAATGAACATCTTATCACCTAATCATTTATTGAGATTTTAATTAAAACCAAATTTGTCATCCCGACAGCTGTCGGGATGACAAATTGACTAATATTTTCTAAGGTTTACACGCCTCTGGCGTGGCTTGACTACAAGATAAATATAAGAATATCTTTCAAGCCCAAGAAAATCTAAGTCGGGATTAAATACTTATCATTTAACAAGTTATGCTACAATTACGTAATAGATAAATTTCCCTAATGAACAATCTGGGTTAAACTTGTTCATTTACATTCTGATTCCAAACACCGGTCTTTGCAGTTTCTTTAGAATACTCTGAAAATTCAATCGGTTTACGTCCCAATACTTTTTCAACATCATTTGTTATTTCACTATTTCCCGGTACTAAAACATCAGTGAATAAATATTTTATCAACCAGATGTAATCATCCGGCACATTGTTTTCACTTAACATTTTTTCGTATTCATCCATCGATATGGCTTGAAAATGTATATCTCTTCCGATTGCTTCGGCAATTTCTTCAACAACATCTTTAAATGTTAATTGACGCGGACCGGTAAGTTCATAAATTTGTTTCGAGTGTTTTTCATTTAACAAAGCTTCCACGGCAACGTCAGCAATATCGGTTGTATCAATAAACGGAATGAGTGCCTCTTCTTTAGGCAAAGCTACATGTCCCGCCAAAATCGGATCGAGGAAAAAACTTTCGCTGAAATTTTGATTAAACCAACTTGCGCGCGCTATCGTCCAGTCAACGCCGGAGTTCATAACAATCTTTTCGCAGGCTTCGGCTTCCTTCTCTCCTTTACCGGAAAGCAGAACTAGTTTTTGCACTCCACTTTTTACAGCTTCGGAAGTAAACTTTTTAATCGCTTCTTGCGCACCAGGCACTGCTAAATCCGGTTGAAATGTGATGTAAACCGAATCTACATCTTTTAGAACATCAGCCCAGTTGGACGAATCTTCCCAGTCGAATGAAGGTGTTTCACTTCTTGATCCGATGCGTACATCTTTACCAAGCTGCGTTAATTTTTCCACAACCTTGCGGCCTGTTTTTCCTTTTCCGCCGAGCACTAAATATTTTTTCTTCTTCATAATATTACCTCCAGATATCCATTTTTAATTATTGTTTTGTAAGCATGCCAATATTAAAAGTAAAAATGAAGCCGATGAACAAACAGTTCTAATTGTGTTCAGTGTATTCCATTTACTTTCGAACCCGGTTCTAAATGCAGCCATTTGATCTGCACTCATGGTATCTATCTTCAACGCTTCAAGGCTATTATTAAGCGGGATGTTTCCTGCAATAGTTAAAAGCATGACTCCGCCGATATATAAAAGCGCAGCGGACAGAATAAACCAAAATCGTGTTGTTTGAGGTGTGGCGTAAAATGAATACGACAAATAAATTAAGAGAACGACTAATCCCATAAATACAATTAAAAACACCGGATTTATAATTGCGCGGTTCATCGACTGGAAAGCTCTCAAATAACTTTCGTCATTTATTCTGCCTATACCGGGAGTTACAGAAATTGACCATGCATAAAATAGTCCGGCAATTAAACCGGAAAATAGTGTAGTTATTATTAAAGTTATTGTATTCACTATGTTTTACCTCCATTGTTGAAAGGAAAACTACGATGAAACGGCGTCTAAAAATTGCACAAATCCGACAAAGTGTATTTTTACGCCATGTTATTGAGATAATATGAGGGGGTTTGACCTGTGTATTTTTTGAAAGTTCGGATAAAGTGAGATTGATCTGCAAATCCGCTGTCGTGGCTTATATCTGTTAGTTTATCAAAATTGGTTTGAGTTAAATTGTGCAGCGAACTTTGAAATTGTATGATCTTTGAAAATTGTTTCGGACTTAATCCCACTTGAGAAACAAAGTTGCGTTCTAAAGTTCGCTCGGTAATATATAATTTATCGGTTAGCTCTTTTATTCTAACGACACCTTTATTTTTTAAAATCAGCTCAATAGCCTTTTGAATATTGTCATCCTCGGAAATACTATTTTCCTCAATTAATTCTCCCATCATTTTATAAATCATCTTCACTTTCTCCCCCAAACTATTGGCTTTTACAAGTGCGGCTTTGTAAGAATTAATATCTATGTGGTTTAATTGAAACAGATCAAAACAGTCGTCATTCAAAATTTTGGGATCAATATCCAAAAGATATTTTGATGCAAACGGATAGAGCTGCACAACAACAAAATTGAACTTGCCCTTCATTTCAAGAGTAAACGGAGTAATAGTTTGCCCGAATAAAAATAATTCGGAGAGTTTCTTCCCTTTCGGTAACTGGTACATCCCCTTCTCCGATTGCTGAAACATAATTCCCGGGTATCCGTCTGCATAAATTGGAATACTCGTTTCTGCATTCGAGTCATCGCTTTCGTCTATCATAATACAATTTACAAACGGCTCGAGCTTTTCGGGTACTATATAATCTACTTTGTACAACTAATGCGAATCCATAATTTTATTTTTTTGATCAGAAAAAAGTGAATTTAGTAATTTTGTAAATTAATTGCATCTTCAGAAATAGTTTTGTTATAATTCGAAAACAAATTTTTGGTGCATGTGTTAAACCCAAAAACTAAAAGAAATATATTACGAATCGTTCCCTTCTGAATTATCTGGTTTCTCACCGGCATTGTTTTTTTAATAGTTGAGCAGGCTGCAGCGGTAAATACGGATCAACCTTCCACCGCAATAAAAGTTAATTTTGAGATATTCATTTTTTCCAGCAAACCTAAATCTTAATGCTGATTATCAGGCTAAATCACTGGGGAAAAACGGTTTAAGAGGCAAGACTAATGAAGTAGAACTTTACTCAATAAAAAAAATTAGTTAGAGAAAATGCAATCACAACTTGAACATATACTCCTCTCATCTTACAAAAAGGAAATGATCTTATTTCTTAAATCTCATCCGGAATACTTTGAGGAGGCAATCCAATTGGCAATCGGTGATAAAGAAAAATTATGTTGGAGATCTGCATTTGTTATTTATGACTGCATGGATAAAAATGATAAGCGAATAAAGAAACATATCAAAAAAATAATTACCGTTTTACCAAACAAAAACGACGGACATCAGCGCGAACTGATCAAAATAATTTCAAATATGGAGTTAAACGAAGAACACGAAGGAACCTTATTTAATATCTGTATGAGCCTGTGGGAGCAAATCGATAAAAGTCCTTCCGTAAGAATGACTGCTTTTAAGTTCATCTTAAAAATGGCACAAAAATATCCCGAGCTAAAAGAAGAAATAACATTTCTAACACAGGATCATTTTTTAGAAACTTTATCTCCCGGTGTCAGGCACTTAATTTCAAAAATGAAAAAGGATTTTTCTTAAATTTTTTACTGTATGAATAAAGAATATAATTTAATAGAAAATTATCGACAAAATGAAAATTACTTGAATGAGTTTTATAACTTTATTTCAATAGTTTTTCCAGGTGCAAATTTCAGAGAATGGGAAGAAAAAGGATTCTGGACTGATGACTACATTCCTTTTTCCCTGATGTCCGGGGGAAAAATAGTTTCGAACGTTTGCGCTTCATTGATGCGAATTGTTATAAGCGGGAAAGAACATTCTGCGGTGCAGTTTGGTGCAGTGGGAACTCTTCCGGAATTTCGCAATAAGGGATTATCAAAGAGATTGATGAACTATGCTATCAAAACTCTTGAACCGAAAGCAGATTTCTTTTTTCTCTACGCCAACGAAACTGTTCTGAATTTTTATCCAAAGTTCGGATTCAAAAAGTTTGATGAATATCTCTTTATTAAGAATATAAACCCAACGATTGTAAATCCAAAAGTGATAAAACTTGATATAGATAATCAAAACGATTATTCAATTTTACAAAATTTATTAAACAATCGAATTCCGGTAACTCAAATATTTGGGGCTGCCGGTTTTCAGTCTATAACCATGTGGCATCTATTCAACATTTATAGAAATGATATTTATTACCTTGAAAAAGAAAAATCTATAATAATAATGCGGGAAAAGAATAATGAACTATTAATTTTCGATGTGATTTGTAACAAAGAAATTGACATTGATTTAATAACTCCGAAATTAATTCGATCACAAAATATCTCAAAAATAAAACTTTACTTTCCGCCGGACCAATTGAAATACAAGTACAATAATATTGAAAAAGAAAGTACCGATTTGTTTATTAGAGGAAATATAATGCTGCCGAATGAGCCATATAGATTACCGGTTACAGCGGCAACTTAAATCATATAATAAAAAGGAATGAAAAATGTCTACTGAATATTTGGAAAGTGTCAGAAAGCAATTTGAATATTACAAAATGCTCGGCGACAAAACTTTTTCCCAATTAAAAGAAGAGGATTTGTTTTGGCAATACAATGAAGATTCCAATAGCATCTCAATAATCGTCAAGCACCTTTGGGGAAATATGCTTTCGAGATGGACAGACTTTTTAACTTCCGACGGTGAGAAGAAATGGCGTAAACGGGATGAAGAATTTGAAAGTGATATCAAAAATAAAGAAGAACTGATCGAAAAATGGGATGAGGGTTGGAAATGTCTGTTCAATGTAATCAACACTCTGAGTGACTCAGATCTTTCAAAAATTATTTACATCCGTAATCAAGGGCATACTGTTGTTGAAGCAATAAACAGGCAGCTTGCACATTACGCTTATCACGTTGGTCAAATTGTCTACTGCGGAAAAATGATACAGGGAGACAAATGGCAATCTTTATCAATACCAAAAGGTAAATCGAAAGATTACAATAAAGAAAAATTTTCAAAAGAAAAGTCCAATGAACATTTTACCGATGAGTTTCTGAATAATAATAAACGTGAAAATTAATTTTTACTATTTGATAACCGGACGATATCCTTACACTCCAAAACTTTTTTGTCTGAGCCGACTAAAGTAACATCAATCATCGCTAAACCAATTTCTTCGAGAGAGGTAACATAATTTGGAAATAGCCTTCTCAGAATCGGATAAAATGGGACAAAGAATTTATATAATGATTTTGTGTTATTTAATCCTTTGATGGGTTGAATGTAACCGGGTCTGAACATATATGCATCTTTAAAAGAGAGATTCATCAAATCGTTTTCTGTTTTCCCTTTTACACGCGCCCACATTACTTTCCCTTTCTCCGTGCTGTCGGTTCCCGCACCGGAAACATAACAAAATACCATTTCAGGATTTAGTTGCAATAATGTGTTTGCAAAATTTAACGTCAGATCATAAGTTAGATGTTTGAACTCTTCTTCATTTTTCCCGACAGATGAAACTCCCGCGCAAAAGTAGCAAGCGTTGTATCCCTTTAACTGATCTTCAATTTTAGACAGCTCAAAAAAATCTTTGTGAATAATTTCCTTTAATTTTGAGTGAGTAACTCCGCAGGGTCTTCTGTTTATTACTAATATTGATTCAACCTCAGGATGATTGAGGCAAACATGCAAGACGCCTTCTCCCACCATACCGGTAACCCCGGTTATAATTGCTTTTATTTTCATATTATTCTCAAGCGTGTTAATTAGAATTAAACTTTACATTCGTAAGCTTCTCAGAAACTTCCCATAACTTTTTTGCAATATTTTCATCTTTTGCTAGATCATTCATTTCAACTTTTACAGGAAAACCCTTCCATTCCATGAATCCGTCAGGTCCAAAATAATCTCCTGTATTAGCATTTTCATCTATTGCAGCTCTTAAAGTTGGTAAAGCGCCTTGTTCAGGTTTCATAGCAAAAAAGTTATTTAAGAATTCAAAGAAACTTGAATGACGCTGCAGATCTGTAGCTGTCCAACCCGGATGTGCAGCAGTCACTTTCACATTCTCATTTTTACTTTTTAATTTATCCGCAAGCTCTCTTGTAAAATAGAGGTTTGCAATTTTACTATCTCCGTACGCTTGCCAAGATTTGTATTTGCGGGTTTCCCAGTTTAAGTCGTTAAAATTTATATTTCCGGATTTATGCGCTGCACTGCTTACATTAACAATTCTTGAGTTAGGGGTACCTTTAATTAAATCCATTAGTTGTAATGTTAATGCGAAGTGACCAAAATGATTAGTCCCCATCTGCAGTTCAAATCCATCTTTCGTTTTCGAATAAGGCGGAATCATAACCCCGGCATTATTGATTAGAATATCAAGACGATCAAATTGCTGTTTGTATTGATCGGAGAATCTCTTAACTGAGGAAAGATCAGCAAGATTAAGTTCCATTACCATTACATCAGCTTTATCATTTTGACTGATGATCTTTGATTTGGCGATTTCTCCCTTTTTCAAATTTCGAACGGCAATAATAACTTTAGCGTTTTTATTTGCCAGCACTCTCGCAGTTTCAAATCCAATACCGCTGCTTGAACCAGTCACAATAACAATTCTATTATTTTGGTTAGGAATATTATTTATACCCCATTTTTCATTTTCTTTCATTTTCTATACCTCAATTTTCATAAAATGATTATTCCAATACATCTGCCATTATTTTTTTTAAATTAAATTGAATGCTCCTTCGAAATATAATTTCGATTCGTGAATTGTCAAGTAAATATTATTTTGCGAATTATTTCAACGCTAATAAAAAACATCTATGCTGCCTTGCACATAAGTATCCTAAAGTAATTAATTTTCCGAGTACAATTTTTCACCTAACTAATAATTGTCACCGTTATTTTCTAAATAAAAGACTAAACATTTAAACAAATTTGTATTTTTTGCATTTTGGGGAATTCATAAGTATTTTTTTTTGTTGGGGGTTGTAATACGATTTATAATAGTTTATTATTTTGTCAAAATATCTAAACCTTCAGGAAGTTAATGCTATTTGTAGTTTTGTCCGGATTCTTGTTTTCAATTTTCGTTCCGCTGATTATAAAATTTCCAAAAAAAATATCCGGGTGGATTCTTTCTTCACTTCCGCTGGGGAATTTTATATACTTTCTTACTTACTACGGTACGATAGCGGATGGGCAAGTTGTATCGGAATCTTATTCATGGATTCCTTCACTAGGGGTTAATCTTTCATTTTATCTTGATGGACTGAGTTTAACATTTGCACTTATAATTAGTTTTGTCGGTTTTGTAGTCTTCCTTTATGCAAGCAGTTATATGGATGGTCACAAATTCATTACGAAGTTTTACGTTTATATAATTATTTTTTCATCTTCAATGCTGGGACTTGTGACCTCAGATAATTTGCTCACAATGTTTGTTTTTTGGGAACTAACCAGTATAAGCTCATATATGCTGATTGGTTTCAATCATGACCAGGAAGAAGCAAGAAAATCAGCATTACAGGCATTACTCATAACCGGCGGAGGGGGACTTGCACTTCTGGCTGGAATAATCATAATAGCTAATATTTCCGGAGACTGGTCCATTTCATCTTTAGCAAGTTTAAATGAAGAAATTACAGGTAACAGTCTTTATCCGATTGCTGCAGTTTTAATTTTAATAGCTGCATTTACAAAATCAGCCCAGTTCCCTTTTCATTTTTGGCTTCCAAATGCAATGTCGGCTCCCACTCCGGTCAGCGCATATTTACATTCTGCCACAATGGTTAAGGCGGGTATATATCTTATTGCCAGAATGAACCCTTCAATGGGCGGAACTGAACTTTGGCAAAATACAATTCTATTTATTGGTGCTGCCACAATGGTATTTGCGGCAATGTTGTCCTTCAAACAAACTGACCTTAAAAAGCTATTAGCTTATTCAACTTTGAGTGTTCTTGGAACGCTCACAATGCTAATAGGGATTGGCAGCGATCTTGCAATAAAAGCTTTCATGATTTATTTGATTGCACACTCACTTTACAAGGGTACATTATTCTTAGTAGCCGGAACTCTTGACCATGAAACCGGAACAAGAGATATTGAGAAGTTAAGCGGGTTAAGAAAGTTAATGCCCATCACTTTTTTTATTGCTGTACTTGCCTCTCTTTCTAAGATTGGGATTATCCCTCTAATAGGATTTGTCGGGAAAGAAACAGTGTACGCTTCCGCGTTGGAATTTCTGCGGTTCGGACCATTAATTATAATTTTAGCAATTACAGCAAATATTTTTATTGTTTATATCACATTTACAGTTGGCTTTAAACCTTTCTTCGGAGCAGAAAAAGAAACACCCAAGCCTGCACATGAGGCTCCATTTAAAATGTGGTTTGGTCCAATGATATTAGCTGTTTCCGGCTTAGTACTTGGAATTTTTTCTCCGCTTATCATAAATAATCTGATCAACAATTCGGAGTTAGGGATAATAGCAGGGAAGCTAAGTATTCCGGTAAAACTTTGGCACGGGTTAACA
>JAENZU010000634.1 GCA_016841125.1 Melioribacter sp.
AAAGGTTGGATTAACAGATATTAAAAAGAAAGTATTTAAGGAAATTCACAGCAGATTCGGCGGTCATATTAGACTCTTTATTGCAGGGGGTGCTGCACCTGATCCTCTGGTTGCAAAAGGGTTAAGGGAATTCGGATTAAATTTTATTCAAGGGTACGGTTTAACGGAAACTTCCCCGATTCTTGCTTTAAATCAAATAGATAATTTTAAGGATGATGCGGCTGGAATACCATTGTCAAACGTTGAATTAGAAATTAATGACGCCGACGAAAATGGCAGTGGAGAAGTTTGGGCTAAAGGTCCGAACGTGATGAAAGGTTATTATAAAAATGAAGAATTGACCGAAGCTGCTTTTTCTGGCGGCTGGTTCAAAACCGGTGATATTGGGTTTATTGACGAAGACGGATTTCTCCATATAAATGGGAGAAAGAAAAATGTGATTATTTCAAAAAGCGGCAAAAATGTTTTTCCCGAAGAAATTGAAGATATTTTGAATAGAAGTCCATTTATTATGGAAAGTCTGGTATTCGGTGAAAAGGATCAAAAACATGATGAAATTATTGCGGTTAAACTTGTTGCTGATGCCGAAGCAATAATCGAAATCTCGGAAATAAAAAAAATCAAAATTAATGATGAATTAATTAATCAAATTATTGATGACGAAATTAAAAAAGTTAACAAACAGCTTGCTTCCTACAAACAAATAAAGAAATTTTATATCCGGGAAAACGAATTTGAAAAAACGACAACTCAAAAAATAAAACGATATTCTGACGCCAATAAATAAATTTGATGGTTAAAAATTTATTTGAAGCATATTTTTATTGAGTTGATTATTTTCGGCATTTATTGTTAATTTATCATTGTTTCATTAATTAGTATTTGCCTTTAAGGGTTGAAATAAATTTTAAATAAAAATCAGAATGGGTAATGGACGCTTACACTGAAGAAAATGTAAAAGGAACGACGATAATAAAAATTAATCGACCCAGTACAAGTTCCTTTGATGCGGGTAAATTTAAAGATTATTTGCTTAGCTTATTATTTAAGGGGAAAAAGAAAATAGTAATTGATGTTTGTGATGTTGAGCATCTTGACTCTGCATTTCTTGGTGCTGTTTTAATCAGCAGGCAGATTCTTGAAGCCAGTAATGTTGAGTTTACGTTAGTGAATTCGGGTGATAATGGTTACATCTGGTCACTACTGCAAAATTCGCCTCTTTATGACAAACTGCAGGACAGGGAGAAGTTTATGAAAACTTTGGATTCGGCTGAAGATCCGGATGAAGCGTTAGAGGATTAAACATCTAAATTTTTTATTCCTTTCTTTGCTGGGCTAATCTAGTAATCAACATGAGAATTATTCTAATTTTGAGACACTTAGTTTTGGGCTTCCTTCAAATTTAATCTCAAAAACGATAAAAAATTATGGCATGCTAATTGCGCTTTTTAGAAAAAATTAGAGAAAAAATGGGATTCCCTGAAGAAAAATTGGATAATGTGACTGTTGTAAAATTAGATTGTGCAACAACTACTGAATTAAGTGCCAGCAAGTTTAAAGATTATCTTATGAACTTTATGTATTCGGGAAAAAAAAGAGTTGTTCTTGATTTTTCAGATATAAGTTACATCGATTCTGCTTTTATAGGCGCATTAATATTAAGTGCCAGAGTATTGCGAACAACCGGTTCCGACCTCAGAATTGTTAGAACAGGTGATCACGGACATATTTGGTCACTCTTTGAAGCATCACAAGCTTTTGCAGATTTTCCGCATTTTAGAAATATTTACGATGCCGTGAGTTCATTCAGTAATAATTGATTTACTATCATTGACCCTTGATTCTAAAATGAAGAGCAAAAAGATCTAAAATTTCATTTTTTACTTCAATCGGATCATAGTTCAAATCGTCGATTATCAGCTTTTCACCATTACCCGAAGCACCAATCACTAGTTTAAATTCAGTTTTCCCGCACAGTATATCTCTGCAAATATTAAGAGATTTGTGTTGTGAAACTCTTTTCAAAAATCTTTTTAAAACCTCAGTTGACATCTCTGGTGATTTTTTCATCCATTCTTTTAAAGCACACGCAGTAGCGATGAAATTAAAAAAATTATCCCCGCTAGTTACTATTTCAAGATTATCTGATTCTCTGAGTAATTTTTCAAAAAGATTTCTTGGGGAAG
>JAENZU010000635.1 GCA_016841125.1 Melioribacter sp.
TCCGTTTCTACTCTTTTTTGATTGTTTCCGCTCTTCTCACGAAGTTAACAACATCGCTAAGTTAGAAGTTGAAGATCTTCTTGCGATGATTGATGATCAATATGTTCACGAATTTAGGAGCAATAGATTATCTCCGGATAATCCGTTTATTAGAGGTACTGCTCAAAATCCTGATGTTTACTTCCAGGGACGTGAAACCGTTAATAAATTTTATGATGCTTGTCCAGAAATTGTTCAGAATGCAATGGATAAATTGGCAGAACTTACCGGAAGACAATATCACTTATTCGATTATTATGGTGCTCCCGATGCGAAAAGAGTTATAGTTCTTATGGGTTCGGGTGCCGAAGCCGCTTTGGAAACAGTTGAATATATGTCAAAAAGAATGGAAGAAAAAGTTGGTGTTGTGGTTGTAAGACTTTACAGACCATTCTCAGTTAAACATTTACTTGCAGCATTCCCAAAAACTGTTGAAAAAATTGCAGTATTGGATAGAACAAAAGAACCCGGCGCACTTGGTGAACCTTTGTATTTGGACATAGTAAGCGCAATTTCTGAAGAAATGAACTCTGACAATCCTCCGTTTGAAAAAATGCCGAAAATAATTGGCGGCAGATATGGTCTTTCATCAAAAGAATTTACATCTGCGATGATAAAAGGTGTCTTTGATGAAATGAAAAAAGATAAAATGAAAAATCATTTTACTATTGGAATAAATGATGATGTTACTCATACTAGCCTCGACTTTGATCCTAATTTCATTACCGAAGGGGAAGGGGTAACAAGATGTATGTTTTACGGATTGGGTGCTGATGGTACGGTTGGTGCTAATAAAAACTCAATTAAGATTATTGGTGAAGAAACAGAAAACTTCGCTCAAGGTTATTTTGTTTACGATTCAAAAAAATCGGGATCAACAACTGTTTCTCACTTGAGATTCGGAAAGAAACCTATCCATTCAACTTATTTAATTCAGAGCGCCAATTTTATCGGGTGTCATCAATTTAATTTATTGGAAAAATTTGATGTACTTGAAAAAATAGTTGATGGCGGAACATTTCTATTGAATAGTCCTTTTCCGACCGATGAAAGCTGGGATAAATTACCTAAAAAAGTTCAAAAGCAGATTATCGATAGAAACTTGAACTTTTACGTTATTGATGCTTATGAGGTTGCTAAAAGTACCGGTATGGGAGCCAGAATAAATACAATAATGCAGACATGCTTCTTCGCAATTTCAGGAATACTACCGAAAGATGAAGCCATAAATCAAATTAAACAAGCAATCAAGAAAACTTACGGCGCTAAAGGCGATGCAATTGTTCAGAAGAATTATGAAGCTGTTGATCAAACCTTAGAAAATCTTCATAAAATTGAAATTCCTGCCGAAGTATCCAGCACAATTGAATTGCCGCCCACAGTTTCTGAAAATGCTCCCGATTATGTAAGAGAAACTCTTGCAAAAATGATGATCGGTAAAGGTGACGATGTACCGGTCAGCCAAATGCCGCTTGATGGAACATTTCCTTCCGCAACAACAAAATGGGAAAAGAGAAATATTGCATTGGAAGTACCGGAATGGGACGAAGAAGTTTGTATTCAGTGCGGAAAATGTGCAATGGTCTGCCCGCATGCAACAATCAGAATTAAAGCATACGATAAAAAATATACTGAAAGTAAACCTGAAACATTTAAGTTCACAGAAGCTAAAGGTAGAGAATTTGATAACTTAGCTTATACAATTCAAGTAGCTGTTGAAGATTGTACAGGCTGCGGAATCTGTGTTGAAATTTGTCCTGCGAAGAATAAACAAGAAACCAGACTCAAAGCAATTAACATGGTACCACAAATTCCTCTTCGTGAACAAGAAAGAGAAAATTGGGATTATTTCCTTAAAATTCCCGAATTTGACAGAACACAGGTTAATGTAACAACAATCAAAGGAAGCCAATTACTAGAGCCGTTATTTGAGTTCTCAGGTGCTTGCTCCGGCTGCGGAGAAACACCTTACGTTAAGTTGGTTTCCCAATTATTCGGAGATAGGACAATTATTGCAAATGCAACCGGATGTTCTTCAATTTACGGTGGAAACCTGCCAACAACTCCTTGGGCTAAAAATGCCGAAGGACGCGGACCCTCATGGTCGAATTCATTATTTGAAGACAACGCCGAATTTGGTTTTGGT
>JAENZU010000010.1 GCA_016841125.1 Melioribacter sp.
ATGGGGAGTGTATGCCCTTTTTGCCTTAGTTCAGATAGTGTTGCCATCCCGCCCTTGCCGGGCATTGAAATATCGAGTATTGCCAGGTCGTACTTTTCATTTTCTATTTTTTTTATAAGTTCGTCCCCGGTCGACACTTCATCCACTTCGGATAGATTTTTAATTTTAGTTAGAATATTCTTTAAACCCTCTCTAACTATCGAATGGTCATCGGCTATGATCGCTTTCATTGCTCTACTTCTTTATTGGCAAAATATCGGTTTTTAATTAATTCATCTTGCATAAAATGTCTATCAAAAACAACTCCCTAACTTGAGCCGGCGACTATAAAAACCCGCCGATGCTTTAAGTTTTAAAATATAATAATTAAAATAATTCAAAAAAACTTGTTTGAATATTATTTAAAAATTGATTTGATTATTCTTTCCCTTTCGAAGAATATAAAACACATAACCATAGAATTGATGATATAATTTATATAGACTTATTTCTTTTCTTTCGTTTTCCAGCAGCGCAACTTATGCGCGGGAGGTCTTTGTGTATCTCAAAAAAGAATTCCATTATTCAGTGCAGTTCTGTTTAATCTGTGTTTTCTGTGTGCTATTATTTTTTCGGATAATAAACACCTACTAATTCGTGCGCGAAATCGAGAGTGCTGAACTCTGAGCCCGCATCACGATTGGTCAATATCACAATAGTAAAATTCTTTTCCGGTATTCTATAAATGATATTACGGAAACCCCTCGTGCTGCCGGTGTGATATACAATTTCCATATCGTTGTAGTTTTCCAAACGCCAGCCGTAGCCGTAAGGGAATTCAACTCCGTCTGAGGTTTTACCGCGAGTCCACGATTCATCTAAATATTTTTTGTCAATCACTTTATCACTGTAAAGCGCTTGATCCCATTTGTAAATATCGTTCAGTGAGGAATATATTCCTCCGTCTCCTAAAACCGCACTGGTAATACTTTGATCCGTGAACTCAACTCCATCTTCTGTGAGTGAGTAGCCGAATGCACGACTCTTGACTTCATTTATGCCGTTTTCAAATGCGAGTGTGTTTTCCATTTCGAGCGGCTGAAAAATATTATCCCGCAGAAAATCGCGGAACGGTTTGCCTGAAATCTTTTCAATTGTTAATGCCAGCAATGCGTATGCCGTGTTGCTGTAACGATGCTGAGTGCCGGGGGCAAAATATGTTGAGTCTGTCTGCATCATCATCTTCAGCACATCTCTATCTTTTACCTGGACTGTTGCTGTGTCGGGGATCAGGTCTTCGTAATCGATCAAACCCGAAGTATGCTGCAGTAAATTTTTAATTGTGATACCGCTGCCGTATTCGGGGTAATCGGGAAAAATCTCAGTGAGCGTTGTTTCCATTTTTAGATCGCCCCGCTCAATCAGCATCAAAATTGAAATTGCAGTAAACTGCTTTGTAACCGAAGCCAGTCTGAAATTAGTTGCCGGCGTAACGGGCTCTTTCTTCTCGATGTTTGAGAGTCCGTACCCCTTTTGGAAAATAATCTCCCCGTTCTGTACGACCATCACAGCCGCGCCGGGCACATCCGATTTGTTGTAATCCTTAAATATCTCGTCAATCTTCTCGTCGTTGTTCATACTGCATCCCGTAATTAAAATTATTATTGCTGTTAAAATTAATTTTGATCTCATTTTATAATCCCATTTGAAGTATTATCAATTTGATTTTCGAAAGATAAGAAAGATTGGTTTTAAAGGCGAAAGATTAGACTTAGGCTAAGGCTGAGATTGAGGTTAAGAACTACGGTGGTTTTTACGACTGGTTATTATTATTCCATTGTTCAATTATTTCAATTACCCTTCCTATATTGTAATAAACTTCATCATCTTGAAAGCGGAGGAAATGAACTCCCAAATCTTCTAATTCTTTTTGCCTCAATTTATCGTATTCTTCATTATTCAAATGACTCAAGCCATCAATCTCTATTGCCAGCTTAAGTTCATTGCAAAAGAAATCAACGATATAATTGCCGAGCGGTTTTTGACGGTGAAAATCATAACCGCACATTTGTTTTTTCTTTAAGAATTTCCAGAGCTTTATTTCGCTGGTTGTGCTGTTATTGCGGAGTTCTCTTGCTTTCTCTTTTAATGCCGGGTTGTAGTAAACTATTTTTCTTTTCATAGCATAAAAGATTTAGTCTTTTTTATTGGGCTGCTGACACACCCCTTCTTTTCCCCTCTCGAGACTTGTGCGACGCGGCGTAGGGGAAGGAGCGGAGCGACAAGGGTGTGTAACACAAATAACACATATTAAATTAAACGCAAGGAACCCCCTCCTTACAATTATTCTTCAAAAATTCAATATTTCTTTTTAGCAATCTTTGTTTGTTTTACAAATCTTTTGATTGAATTTTCCCCTTTATAAGCAACACCATCGGCAATAATTACAGGTCCAGAGAAATTGTCATCTCCACCCACATATACCGTTGTTAGTTTTCTTTTTTCTCCATTTATGAACCTATTGATATTTAAACTTTCCTTTGAATTATCCAAGATAAGCGTTACGTCCTTACTCATGATTCCTCCTGTTTTTCTTTAAATTTTCTGACCAAGTCTTCTATAGATGTTTCTTTTGTTACCAAAATTGAAGCTGTCTCTTTATATTTCTTTAAGATATCCGAAATGTTTGTCTTTATTTCTCGAGCTGTTTTTTGCCTGTACTCATCTGCCTGTTTTGAACCGATTCCTCCGCTTAAGGGGCTTGTGCTTGGAGAAAACGCTAAGTTTTTTGATTGCATATATTTATTAATAAAAGTTGCGAATTTATTTTTGCTTTTCCAAATTTTAGCAAGCTCATTTTTTTCAATATTATTTAGCTTTAAGCTGACTTTTTTGATTTTCCTTAAATTACTAAGATTTACTTGACTCTCAAAATATTTGTGAAATTGGTCTATTACAAGCTCATCCAGATCGTTTTTGTTATAATAAATTAAACATTTTTTATCTTTTTTGTTTTCTAACCCTTGATAATAAAGAACCTCTTCCAAAACACCCTTTGAAACAATTCCCTCGCAGAACGGTCTGTAAACAAATAAAGCATCACATTGTTCAACCATTATATGGTCTCGAGTATCGATTTGATACTTTATCAGTGAATCTAAAATCGCTAGCAAAGTTGAAATCGCTTCCTCGCTTTTAATCTTTCCCTTAAATGGGCTTTTCGAGTTTTGGTATTTTTGTGGCTTATTGTATAATAAGTCTTTCGGCTCCTCATACTTTTTTTCGTCCCACCGAGAATTAAGTTTATTCTCGAAAACTATTTTTTTACCTAATTTACCTTTTTTTATTCTATATTCGTCAATTGTTGTGGGGAAAAAGCCACTTGTTTCACATTGTAATGCTTCTTCCACGTCATGTACTTCCATTATAAGTTTATTCGCATGTTCATAATTACCATCACTTTGATGTTGACGAATAGCGGTGATTGGATGTGACAAGTAACAGCTTTGAAATTTGTTGCTCAGCAAATTATTTATTATTACCTTATTGTGCTTTACCGCCACAACGTAATGCCTTATTTCCAACTCGTTTGATATGTGGCGAGTCATCATAATTTCGCGGGATCTCCAATCAAGAATGTTGATTAATTCCAATATTTGACCATCAACTTCTTTTGCCCCACCATTAGACACATTAAATATATGGTTATTTGAACTCAACCTTTGATGTATATCATATATATCATCTATTAGAGTAACCGCAATCTGAGGCTTAATTTTTTTAAGTAGGCGCTCGCAAACTGGGGAGAAAAACTCTAAGGTTCTATGGTTATAGAAAACGGCATGAAGAATCAATGCAAAATTTTTAACCTTCTTCTTCTTGATCTCGTTGGCAATATCAAGAATTGCCATCTTCCATAGCTCCTCAATTGTTGAGGGAGCTTGTTTAAGAAAGTCTGATAGCCATAATGTATCATCTGAAAAGCTTCCGAATTTTTTATTAAAATGAGGTTTAATATAATCTTCCATTTTAATGACTATAAAAGACTCTGGTAGCATCATTGAGTAATATTCGGGGATACTGATATCATCAGGTCGAATGCCTGATTGACCGGAAATAATAATTCTCGAATATTTTAATAACATCTGCGCTCCTGTGTAAGTTTCAAACAACAATTAATAAATTTTCTTAATTTTTTATTCAAAGAATAAACTGTTTTTTCAACTCACCAACCACCGCCTCAATCAATTTCTTTTAGATTTAAATATTCTAAGAGATTGTCAATACAGCAGAAAGAGAAAGCGGCGATTTTAATAAGTATTTTAAAACACACTATTAACTAAGTATGCTCATGAAAATATTTATTCTTCACTTCTAAAAGTTTATCCCGAAAAATGTATATAAATGTTTCTAATTTTTGTTTGTTGCGTCCGAGCGAATAGTTTCTCTTATGATTATGATCCACGTTTGCATGGCAAAGTACACAAAGGGCTTTAAGATTTGTTGTGGAATCATTTTGCTTATTTCCGTCAATATGATGAGTTTCTAAATAATAGCCGTCAATATAATTTTCGTTTAATCTTATTCCACAATCCTGACATGTGAAGCGAGTGTTTATTCTGTAAGCATGACTTTTTTGGTCCCAATCCTCTGTATAACCGTTGTCTTGAAAATAGTCTCTTCTGGTATTTGGCAAATCGTCATCTAAAAAATTACCTTCTGTTTCATCATTATTAATAAATTTTTCGACATATTCGGATACACTAAGAACTTGCATTATTTGAGACTGCATATTTAAACAATTTTTACATAATGTAATTTCTTTTTCAATTCCGTCAAGGTCTTCGACTTTTTCTATCTTTTGTGAAAAGACATAGTGCCCGTTAAAATTTTCTCGTTTTTTCTGCCATTCTATTGTAGAACAATTAGAAATGTGAAATTTAGGAATTATTGTATTTAGGCCCCTTCTAATTGCAAATTGTTTATTCCATCCACCTTCAATAAATAAGAATCCTTTATGCTTGTTCTCTTTGTCATCGGTATAATAAAAGCCCTCTGGACCAGGATCAACTCTTTTATTTAATTCACTGCTTGTTTTAAATATCTCACGAATCGGCTTAAAGCGACCTTTGCTTTTGCTTGTATCAATACCAAGATTTTTTTCAATGTGCCTCTTTAAATCTTCAAACTGATACATATTAGTTTTTCTCAACTAGGTTCATAAAATCGCTTATTACTTTTTCACTAGCGGTTATAATTCGAAACTCAACTCTTCGCGAAAACTCATTATTTACAGGATTACCGGAAAACAATGTA
The DNA here is from genome assembly GCA_016841125.1 of Melioribacter sp. Classification (GTDB taxonomy): domain Bacteria; phylum Bacteroidota; class Ignavibacteria; order Ignavibacteriales; family Melioribacteraceae; genus JAENZU01. Next base: position 5,296 of record JAENZU010000010.1, read on the forward strand.
TATTCTCTATTTGAATCAATTGTTCTACCAAAAGAAAAGCCATTGGCTGTTAACCAGAACCTCAGCAATTCATTTTCCTTCTCTGTAAGTTCTCCTGCTTTTCTTATACTTTTTGTCATCAAATACTTTAATACGTTTCTGGTTCTGTTTTGAGACAACCAGACATTGTAATAATAATCTCCTCTTGAGTCGCTATGGCCTTCAATTCTTACTTCCGCTATTTTACTTCTATACTTGTCCTTTAACAGTATATTTAAATACCGCGGGAAAAACTCATCAAGTATATTTTTAAATTCAGGTTTCAATTCTGCTTTATCATAATCAAAAAGCACTCTTTCATTTAAAAACTTAATTGATAAATCTTTATCTAAAACTACGTTCCAATTTTCTGGTTTAAAGTCCTCCTCAAATTCTAGTTTTAACTCTTCATATAGTTCAATTCTTGTTTGGATATATTCTTTAATGAATTGATCTTTTTCATCCTGTTCCGCCTTTACTTGTATCATGTATGATATTGCAATGAACAAGAAAATCATCATAAGTCCAGTCATGATATCCGAAAGCGAAATCCAATAATTTGTTTGCTTCTTAGGATATTTCATTGCTGATCTCCGCCATCAAATTTATTTAGAATGTCTAGCGTTTTAGTATGATAATCCGTTGTCATGGCCTGAAGAATTCTATCAAGATTTGAAAAACTTTGGTTAAGTCGCTGATTAAAATCATTGTCTAGTTCTGCAATTTGTTGTTGTAAGTGCTCATTTCCTTGTGATAATATATTTACGCTCTTGTTCATATTTTTTTCAATATTATCCCAGAACTTATCCGAGAGGTCCTTAATTTCCTCTATTTCTTTAAGTCTCTCTATTAAATTTTCAATTGATTTGTTAAATACTTCTTCCTTATTTACAAATTCTTCTAACTTAAAGGATGTGTTTTCAAGGTTTGATGAAGACGTTTTTAGGGTAGCGCTACTTTGTGTAAGTTGCTCAATGTTATCTTTTACTTTATTTATTATTTCTTGAAATTTTCTGTCGTCAATCATTACTTTTCTAAGTTCATCAATTAATTGCTGTAGTAAACTCTCACTATCTACCATCATTTGTGTGATGTTAGCCACATTTTTTAAGGTTTCTGTCGTTGTTTTTAATTCGTCTGATACTGAGCGATATTGTTCTATAAGTCTTTGTATTTCTTCTTTATTCTCTTTTTGCCAATCATTTAGTCTTTTTACGCTGTTATTAAGTTCTTCAAAGTTTTCTTTGACCAATCGCTCAATTAATTCGGATAGTTTTACATTGAATTCTCCTATTACTTCTTCAATAGCTTTAACCAATATTTCGGTGTTGTTTTTAGCTAACAACTCCGCAAATTCATCAAATTTGGTTTTCATTATTTCATTCGTTTGAATTAACGTATTTGTTATATCTTTGGTACTGCTATCTATTTTACTACTAATCTGGCCAGATTCTTTTTGCAAGGCATTTAATAATGAAGAAATACTGTGTTCATTGTCTCCGCTGAGTGAGTCATCAACTTTTTCTATTTTGATATTCAGTTCCTTAAAGCTGTCGGATAATTGTGTTCTAAGTTTAATGGTTTGTGTGAGCAGACTAGTATCATCATCTCCGCCCAATGATTTTTGTACTTTTTTCAGCGCCTCGGTTTGTTCGACTATTTGCAAAGAGTTTTCGTCAATGCTATCAGAAATGCTTGAACGCAATTTTGTCAATTCCGTTCCAATGCTATTATCATTTTCACCAACTAGGGCATCATATAATTTGTCAAATTTTTCAACAAGCAATTTATTTCCGCCCTTTGTAAGTTCTACTAATCTATTTAATGCCACCAACTCATTGCTTGCTTCTGTTTGCTTTTTCTCATTCCTAACCTGTATTACAGAAACAAATTTTGATGATATTGCTGATAGTATAATTCCAATTATAGACGTCCAAAAAGCACCTGTTAATCCTGAAAGCAATTGAGGAATACTTGAGCTGATATCATTCACATTAAATCCCCAAAGTGCAAATGCAATTCCTAAAAAAGTACCAAGCACACCTGCAGTTGTAAAAAATCCGGGGATGGAATCAAATATATAATGATTGATACTTGAATAATCATTTTTAGCCCTTACTAAATAATACATACTAAATACAACCCAAATAGTAAGAGGTATAAACGCAATAATAATTATAGAACTACTCATATTTGATCCCTATATATAATTAGAATTAAGATGTACACATAAATTTTTCTAATAAAAGTATCTCTGTCTTTCACTTTGTGAACTTTTATCTTCTCTAATGTACGTTTGGAAATATCAATCGGTATCAGTGATTGAAAATTTGATAAACTTACTGCAGATATCTTTTTTGGTAAGATTTTTTTCATACATCACACTTAACCGCAACTCATTTTAGAAATCCAATTTTCACAATTACAAATACCAAATAATTGTCTTGAAAATTTTTATATGATTAAAATATTAAATTTAAGCAAAAAACAATAAGCTCATTTAAAAATACAGCCTTGTCAAATTTATACCCGATGTATATTTTTCTACTGGCAAGATGTTTTTTTACCGAATTATTAGGATAGAATTAACATATAAAATGTCGCTACCAACTCCACAACCGACACCAACAAGATCAAGGTTAAAATCCCAATCGATGTTTTCGTTTTAAATTCCGGATGTCCTTTCTTAATGAAGTAAGTATGAATTGTAAATGCAAAGATTCCTGAGAGTGAGAGGATCAGGGAGAATATTAGTCCGGTAAATGTTGAGGTGTAAACTTCTACAAGTCCGTAAAGTACGATGGCTATTAAAGGAATGTGGAGCAGCAGAAAGAATGATATGCCGCCGGGGAGTTTGAAGAGTTTCCATTCTTTCCAGTAAGCCGAGTCGATTTCGTGCACGATTAGAAGTACCGCGTTTGCAAAGTAGAGCCAGAAAAGAAGTGAACTCATTTTTGCCTCTCCGGTTTATTTGAGATTAATATCTATTAAATAAAGATTCCGGCACTTAGTCCGGAATCTCAGTAATCATCAAATATTTTAAACTAAAGTGTTAAGCGTGCTCTTCAACTTTATGAGGTATCTTTTCCTCAACTTTTTTGAGTGCCTGATCGAGATCGTTAATGATATCATTTACATTTTCGATACCGACCGAAAGGCGGACAAGTCCTTCGGTAATGCCTGCTTTCTCTCTAGCTTCTTTACCCATCGAAAGATGCGTCATACTTGCAGGATGCTGAACAAGAGATTCTACTCCGCCAAGACTTACGGCAAGCTGGCAGAATTTTACATTGTTCATTACAATTTCGCCCGCTTCAAATCCTCCTGCTAATTCAAATGATATCATGCCGCCTGTATTTTTATGCTGCTTTTTGCAGATATCATATTGAGGGTGACTTTTAAGTCCGGGATATCTTACCCACTTTACTTGAGGGTGTGCTTCAAGATATTCTGCAATTATTTGTGCGCTCTCGCTGTGGCGCTGCATCCTTAGGTCGAGTGTTTTCAAACCTCTGTGTACGAGGAACGAGTTGAAAGGATCGATAACTCCGCCAAGCTGGTTTAACACTTTCCGCATCAGCGTGAACATTTCTTCATCTTTTACAACTATGATACCCGCAACCACATCCGCATGTCCGTTAAGGAATTTTGTCATGCTGTGAACAACTATATCAACACCTAAACTCAACGGCTGCTGTAATGCGGGACTCATAAAAGTATTATCAACAACCAGCAATGCCCCGGCTTGTTTTGCAATTTCGGAAATCTCTTTTAAGTCGGAAACCTCGAGAGTGGGGTTGCCGGGTGTCTCAACATAAATAATTTTTGTGTTGGGTTTAATTGCAGATTTAACTTCATCAATTACGGCAGTGTTCACAAACGTGCTGTCAATATTGAATTTAGAGATTACCGTTCTAAGCAAAGTTGCGGTAGGTCCGTAAACCGCTTTGGATGATACAATATGATCGCCTGCTTTGAGCAATGCTAAAAACACTGTGCTTATTGCAGCCATGCCGCTACCGCAGCCTAAAGCTTTATGTCCTCCTTCTAGCTCGGCAACTGCGTTTTCCATTGCTTCGATAGTAGGGTTTTTCATGCGTGTATAAATGTACCCTTCGGATTCTCCTTTGAAAAGGGATGCGCCGTGTGCGGTAGATTCAAATTTAAATGTTGATGTTTGATAAATAGGCGGAACTACAGGTCCGAATTCATATTCACCCACGCCGGCATGAACACATTTCGATCCGAATTCCGATTTTTTACTATGTGACATTTTAATAACCTGTTTTTAATTTATATCTAGTTCTTCTTCCGGTTCTTCGCCGTTTTCATCATTGTTTACATCACCAATTCCATTTGGTTCTTCATCCTCGGGAACAACTTTGGCAATGTCGGCAATCGAGTCTTCGTCATTTAATCTTATAACTCTAACGCCTTGAGTATTTCTACCCATTACACGCAAGTCTTTTACAGACTGGCGTATTACCATTCCGAATGTTGTTATTATCACGAGCTCATCGTTATCATTAACAGCAAGCAAGGCTATCATCTTACCGTTTCGTTCGTTTGTTTTAACTGTAATGATACCTTTACCGCCGCGGCGTGTAATTCTATAATCGTCCAGATCGGAACGTTTTCCGAATCCGTGCTCTGTAACAACCAGCAGCGTTGAGGCTCTTCTAATTACTATCGCGCCGATAACCTTATCGTCCTTAGCCAGCCTTATGCCTCTTACGCCTGTTGCGGTTCTTCCCATTTCGCGAACGTCGCTTTCTTTAAATCTGATAGCCATTCCGCTACGGGTTCCGATTACAACATCGTTAGTGCCGTCGGTTACTTTAACTTCAATAAGCTTGTCGCCTTCAACAAGGTTGATTGCGTTGATACCGCCTCTGCGTACGTTTGAATATGCAGATAGAGTTGTTTTCTTAACGGTACCTCTTTCGGTAAACATAATAATGTTTTTATCATCAGAAAATTCTTTGACGGAAATGAATGCCGTGATCTGTTCTTCTTTTTCTTTTTCTAGAAGATTGAGAATCGACCGTCCGCGTGCTGCTCTTCCCCCTTCAGGAATTTCGTGAACCTTCAGCCAATAGACTTTTCCTTTATCGGTAAAGAACATCAGGTAATGGTGGGTTGAAGCAATAAACATATGCTCGATGAAATCTTCGTCTTTAGTTCCTGCACCGGTAACGCCTTTGCCTCCGCGCCCCTGTCTGCGGTATCCGCTTACAGGAAATCTCTTAATGAATCCGCGATGCGAAATTGTTACTACTACATCTTCTTCGGCAATAATATCTTCAAGCGAAAACTCTTTCGGGTCGTGAATGATCTCGGTTCTTCTGGCATCGCCGTAACGTTCCTTTATATTCAACAATTCTTCTTTAATGATAATATAGCGTTTACTTTCACTGTCCAAAATTCCTCTTAGCTTTTCAATCACTTGTAAAACTTCTTTGTACTCATCTTCAATTTTCTTTCTTTCAAGTCCCGTTAATCTTTGCAGACGCATATCCAAAATAGCTTTAGCTTGTATTTCACTAAGTTTGAATTTACGCATCAAATTGTTTCTAGCGGTTTCAACGTCCGGAGATTTTTTAATCGTCTCAATTACTTCGTCTATATTATCGAGTGCAATTATGTAGCCTTCCAAAATATGCGCGCGTTTTTCCGCTGCTTCAAGTTCATACTTTGTACGGCGTATCAAAATATCCATGCGGTGATTGATAAAATGATACATCATTTCTTTGAGGGTAAGAACTTTCGGAATGCCGTTAACAAGAGCAAGCATTATAACACCGAATGTAACCTGCATCTGCGTGTGTTTATATAACTGGTTTAGTATTACCGAAGGCTGACCGTCACGTTTTGTTTCAATAACAATACGCATACCGTCACGGTCGGATTCATCTCTGATATTGGAGATATCATTGATCTTTCCGTCTTTAACAAGATCGGCAATTTTTTCAATTAGATTGGCTTTGTTCACCTGATAGGGAAGTTCCGAGACAATGATATTTTCACGGTCATTTTTCATTGTTTCAACATTCGCCCGAGCCCGGAGGATAACTCTTCCGCGACCGGTTAGAAATGCTTCTCTTACACCTTCAAAACCATAAATAATTCCGCCGGTGGGAAAGTCAGGTGCTTTTACATATTTCATCAGGTCTTTGGTTTCAAGTGTAGGCTCATCAATCAGAGCGATCAATCCATCCACAATCTCATTCAGGTTATGCGGGGGAATGTTTGTTGCCATACCGACGGCAATACCGCTGGATCCGTTAACCAAAAGGTTCGGGAGGTAAGAGGGCATAACCGATGGTTCCTGAAGCGAATCGTCGAAGTTGGCTACAAAGTTAACCGTGTTTTTGTCGAGGTCGCGAAGCATCTCTTCGGATATCCGCGCCATTCTCGCTTCAGTGTAACGCATTGCTGCGGGCGAGTCACCGTCAACGGAACCAAAGTTTCCCTGTCCGTCAACCAAAGGATATCTAAGCGAAAAATCCTGTACCATTCTAACCATCGTATAATAAACTGCGGTATCTCCGTGAGGATGGTATTTACCCAAAACCTCACCCACAATTCTGGCTGATTTTTTATAGGCTCTATTATAGGCTAATCCTAATTCATGCATACCGTAAAGCACTCTTCTGTGCACCGGTTTTAAACCGTCTCTTACATCGGGTAACGCACGCGATACTATTACCGACATTGCATAATCGATATAAGACGACTTCATTTCGTCTTCTAAAGAAACGGGTAATACTTTTTCAAAAAATGTTGCCATAAGTTTTTCTGTATTCTAAGTTATATAAAAATTAAACATCCAAATTTGCATACTTAGCATGCTTCTCAATAAACTCTCTGCGGGGTTCAACTGCATCGCCCATAAGGGTATCGAAAATTTTATCGGCTGCCGCTGCGCTTTCGAGATTCACTTGAAGTATCGTGCGTGTTTCGGGATTCATTGTAGTATCCCACAATTGTTCAGGGTTCATCTCACCCAAACCTTTGTAGCGGGATAAGCTGACACCTTTCGGCAATCCTTCTTCGTCAAGTTCCACGTCTTTTGAATTGCCGTTTCCCTTAAGTCTTTTCAGAATTGCATCTCTCTCATCATCATCAAATGCATAAATTTCTTCTTTACCTTTTTTGATTTTATAAAGCGGGGGCTGCGCGATGTAAACTCTGCCTGTACTAATTAGGTCTTTCATGTGGCGGTAAAAAAACGTTAGAAGCAGCGTGCGTATGTGGCTGCCGTCTATATCGGCATCTGTCATTATTATCACTTTTCCGTACCGGGCTTTTTCGGGATTGAACTCTTCGCCAATACCCGCACCGATCGCAGATATCATCGTTTTGATTTCGGTGTTTTCAAGTACCTTATTGATTTTGGCTTTTTCTACGTTGAGTATTTTTCCTTTTATTGGAAGTATCGCCTGAAATCTTCTGTCTCTACCTTGTTTTGCAGAACCGCCCGCGGAGTCTCCCTCAACAATGTAAATTTCACAATGCTCAGGGTCGTTTATTGAGCAGTCGGCAAGTTTACCGGGCAGGTGCATTGTATCTAAAGCGTTTTTTCTTCTTACAAGATCTTTTGCTTTGCGTGCCGCTTCTCTAGCTTCTGCAGCTCTCATGCATTTTTCAATTATCTTTTTTCCAACCGAAGGATTCTCTTCCAAGTATTCTGCGAGCTTTTCACCAACCAATGTTTCAACTGCAGACTTAACCTCGCTGTTGCCTAGTTTTGTTTTTGTCTGACCTTCAAACTGGGGCTCCATAACTTTAACTGAAATTACTGCTGTAAGTCCTTCTCTAAAATCATCACCGGTTAAAGATATTTTGCTGTTTTCTTTTATGAGTTTATTTTTGTAAGCGTAGCTATTTAGCGTTCTGGTTAAGGCTGTTTTAAAACCCACCAAGTGTGTACCGCCTTCGTGAGTATTTATATTATTCACATAACTGTGAATGTTATCGGAATAGGCATTGCAGTATTCAATTGCTATTTCTACAGGAACTTCATCCTTTTCCCCTTCGATATAAATCGGCTTATGCAGCGGTTGTCTCGATTCGTTTAAATACCTCACAAACTCAACCAATCCGCCTTTGAAGTGATAAGTTTCCTCATCCCCTTCTATTTCGTCTTTAATATGTATGGTTACATTTTTGTTTAAGTAAGCAAGTTCGCGCATTCTTTCGGTGAGGGTTTCGAAGTTGAACTTTGGAATTTTAAATATTTCCGAATCGGGTTTGAAAGTAACCTTTGTTCCGGAAGCACCTTTGCGTGCTTTGCCTATTTCTTTCACATCATATTTCGGGAAACCTCTTTCATATTCCTGAGTATAGACTTTTCCGTCTCTGCTGACTTCAACTATACACCATTCTGAAAGAGCGTTAACAACCGAAACGCCAACGCCGTGCAGACCGCCGGAAACTTTGTAGGAGTCCTTATCGAACTTACCCCCCGCGTGAAGTACCGTCATAACAACTTCAAGAGCAGATTTTTTTTCAATTGGGTGAATATCCACCGGAATGCCGCGCCCTTCATCTTCAACGGTTACGCTTCCGTCTTTGTTAATTAGAATACTTATTTTATCGTTGTAGCCGGCTAAGGCTTCGTCAATACAATTATCTACTACTTCGTTAACTAAGTGGTGCATGCCTCTTGAGCCGACATCACCAATATACATTGCAGGTCTTTTGCGAACAGCCTCAAGACCTTTCAATACACTTATATTACTGGCAGTATAATTTTTTTGAGCTACTTCTTTAGTCACTTTTCACCTGCAAATTAATGTTTGCTACTTAATAAATTTTATTGATGTGATTACTTCTTCATTAAAGTATTTATTAATTTTTTTTATTATCACATTTTGAATTAATTTTAACTCGCTTCTATAAACAGAGTTTTCTACACACAGAAATAACGTTTTTTTAAAAACTTTTTTCGGCTCCGATAGTTTTGTCAGTTCGGTTAAAATTTCTCCGTATTTTTCTATTACATCCTGCTCTTTTACAAATTTTCTAATCTTCCCAAATTCTTTTTCTTCGTTTATTATTTCCGATACTGTTCTAAATTTTTCAGGCATAAGCTGCTTTGCCGTTATTTACATTCAGTACTAAATCGTTTTCTGTTTTTTGGAGATGTTTAAAATTTGTGAAGTCTGTCATGGTTATAAATGCCTGACCGATATCGTTAAGATATTCACTAATTTTTCTCGAACGGTTAGTATCGAGTTCCCCGAAAACATCATCCATTAAAAATATGGGCACTATGGATCTGACGTTTTTTAAATAAAAAAACTCACCAAACCGGAGAGCTATTTGAAAAGTTTTATGCTGACCTTGAGAGCCGAACTTTCTTATTTCATGTTCGTTAATTGTAAATATAAAATCGTCTCTATGCGGACCTACAAGATTAGTGGCTCTTCTTAATTCATCGTTGTACCGTTCTTTCAATTCGTCTCTAAATTTTTCATCTATCATATTTTCGTCTAGTTCACCGTAAAAGGAATAGTAAACTGAAGGCTTTTCTTTTCCTTCCATAACTCTTTGGTAAGAGTTCTCAATATATTCCTGAAATGTTTTAATAAATTTAATTCTATGCTTCACAATTTCAGATCCGGAATTAATTAAAGTCTCGGTCCATGCTTCCAATTGACTTAACAAATATCTGTTATTGGATTCTTTTATTTGGGAAAGCAATGAAGACCTTTGGCGCAGAGTTCTATTATAGTCGAGCAAAATCTTCAAATAAGTTTCACTGGATTGCGAAATTACCGAATCAACAAATTTTCTTCTGTCTGCCGGAGCTCCAAGTGTAATGGAATGATCGGATTGGGTTAAAGTTACAACAGGAAATTTACCAATTAAAGTAGATGCTCTGTTAACTTGTTTATCGTTTAGAAAAACACTTTTTTTATTTGTATCTAAATCGTAATAAATCCGAATTTTGTTTTTTACCGTATCTCTGAAAGCTCCGGTAATTTCAAAAAAACGCTCATCAAAATTTAGTGCTTCATTATCCGATGCTTGATTCAGACTACGTGTAGTACATAAAAAATACATTGCTTCAAGTATCGTTGTTTTTCCCTGTCCGTTTCCTCCAACTATATAATTAAGGTTCTCTGAAAAATTTAATTCTGTATTTTTATGTAATCTAAAATTTGAAAGAGCAAGCCGTTCTAGGATCATTTTAATTATTCAACCGGACCGGCATCAGCAGCATCATTAATGATTGATCTTCTTTTTCTTCATTAGGTACAATAACAACAGCTTTAGTAGGAGAATGAAGTTTAAGTACTATTTCTTTTTCACTGCCTAAATGACTAAGTATATCGTTAACATAGCCTGAGTTAAAACCAATTTCCAAAGGCTCGCCGTCATATTCGCACATAATATTTTCAGTACCCGACGCACCCAGATCCAGATCTTCCGCGGATATCTCAAGATTACTTCCGGTAACCGAAAATTTAACTTTGCGTGTGTTGGAAGTTGAAAAAAGCATCATCCTTTTTATAGCATCATTTAATTCTTTTGTTAATACTTTTAGTCTAAATTCGTTTTCAAGCGGGATAACACTTGAATAGTCTGGATATTTCTGCGCGATAAGTCTTGTGATAAGTTCTATATCGCTAAGTACAAATGAAATATGACTCTTGCTTAAATAAACTTTTACTTCTTTTTCATCTATAATTTTCATTAAAACGGAAATAGCTCTCTCCGGAACAATATACTGTGTTTTGAGTTCAGGGTTAATGTTTTTCATTAGAAGGTTGGAAAGTCTATGACCGTCGGTAGCTACAAATCTTAAGCCTTCTTCTTCAAATTCAAAAAGGGTTCCCATCATTGCGGGGCGCATCTCCTCTTTGCTCATAGCAAAAGCGGTTTTCTCGAGTGCGTAACGGAGTTGTTCGCCTGAAACAGAAAACTCATTAAGGTCTTCTTTTTCATCCTCTTTTGGGAACGAAGGAATTTCCGGATATTCATCCGGTTCTAAATAGCTTAGGGTATACTTACCGTTTTCTGTTGCAAGTTTAACTTTGCCGTTGGAATTTATTTCGAAAATAATTGAGGTATCGGGCAGCGATCGGACAACATCGTATAAAAGTTTTGCAGGAATAACAAAGCTCTTATTTTCATCCGCAACAATATTGAGCGATGACTTTAACGATATCTCAAGATCGGTTGCATAAATGGTAAGCAAACCGTCTTTAATCTCGAATAAAAAGTTTTCCAAAATCTGCATTGGTGTTCTGGTTGGCACCGCCGGAATGATCTTATTTAGGAGTTTTTCCAACTCCTTGCTGTTAACCTTAAATTCCATCTATTTGCTCCAAATTTAAAATAAAAATATACCAAAATTAGCCGTCATATTCAATCATTTTAAGTTATTAACAAAATCATTAATCATTATTATTATTAATTAATTTTATTTAAATAACTTATTATAATAATTATAGTGTGGATTTGTGGATAACTAACATTTATAGGGTTTTCATCCGTTTCTAAAGGAAAAGAGATCTATCCAAAATCATAAATTTTGTTGATAACTTCTCTGTAAAATTGGCTTATCAACATCAATGTGCAAACATGCGCTTTACCAACATCAAAAATACAAGTTATCAACGTGTTGCCAACACGAATATTTAATTTATTTTCTGAATTTCCAGTCATTTGTTTAAACATTATTCAGCAAACTATAAATTTTATCTATCGTAATAGGAGCTGATCCTTCGTAGTGATTATTTACATTCAGATAAATATCCACTTCTCTTGAAAGCAAATCGCGGATAATATCAACTATCCGGTTTAATTCCTCATCTTTCGGTTCAACAATTTTATTCCACTCACCCCCAGTCTTTTCCTCAATTCCTTTTCTGTCGGGTCCGTGAAGCCTTAAAATAGTTTGACCGTTTATAAAGTTTTTGAATTTAATATATGTTTCCCAAACAGGGGGCATATAATAACCTTGTAAAAACACGTGCTGAAGTTTATTCTCCGCAATAAATTCGAAGTAGGATTTATTTAAATAATTAGGGTTTCTTATTTCGACCGAGTACTCAAATCCGTCCGGTGCATTTTGAATAAACGCTGAAAACTTATCTTGAAACTCTAATTGAGAATTCATCTTCTGTTTATTTAAGTATTCAAACTGAAACATTAGCGGACCCAATTTATCTCCGAACGGTTCAAGTAAAGTCAGAAAATCATCGAGAAGATCCAGCGAAAGAAAATGAGGGTTTTCTTTTAACGGTTCCTTTTTGCTGCGGTTGTAAAAATGCGTAAGCGTGATACTGTTGGGCACTTTGACTGAAAATTTAAATTCGGGGGGAACCGATTCATTATATTTAATTACATCATCCGGTTTAGGCATGTTAATTTTCTTTTCCCCAAAAAGTGACCAAAACCATTGATCAATTTCAACGGTATTGAATTTTTTAGAATATTCGGTTAGGTAATTATTTTTGTCGGCGCCGGAATAAACTAAATTTTTCCAGGAATCATACTTCCAACTGCAAGTTCCAATTCGTATGTTTGACATTCCAAATTCCTGCTGTTTATAAAACAGTTTAAGATAATAAAAATAGGATTTGATTGGAATAATTCATTTGTCTGTTATATCTTTAATTTTTCACATTGGTTCTATTTATGAAAATTATTATTTCCGGCGCCGGTGAAGTTGGTTTTCATTTGGCAAAACAATTATCGATAGAAGAGCACGATATTAGTGTTATAGATATTGACCTGCATCAATTAGAGCGGGTGGACTCCACCACAGACGTGTTAACACACTACGGTTCTTCAACTAATATAAGTTTACTAAAAAAAGCTCGCGTTGATGCAACGGATCTGGTGGTTGCCGTTTCGAGTTCGGAATCTGTTAATATCAACACAGCTATAATTGCAAAAAAACTGGGCGCAAAAAAAACTATTGCCAGAGTTTCAAATGCGGAATATACTTTGCCCGAATATAAAGAAATGTTCGCTTCGCTGGGAATTGATCATATTATTTATCCCGAAGAATTAGCTGCCGCGGAAGTTGTAAAACTTATTGAAAGAGCTGCAGCAACAGACGTGCTGGAATTTGAAAACGGCAAGATTTCCCTCCTCGGTGTAAAGCTCGATTCCAACACGAGTGTTATCCGCAAAACGATAAAAGAAATAGCCGAAAAATTTTCGGAAGTTTCTTTCCGCATAGTTGCTCTTCAGCGAGGATTGAGAACAATAATTCCGAGCGGCAACGATATGCTTCTTCCGAACGACCAGGTATTTATGATTTCAACTCCCGAAGGAATTGAAAACATGATGCGAATAGCAGGCAAAGAAAATTTTAAACTCGAAAATATAATGATACTCGGCGGCGGAAGAATCGGAAGAAAAGTTGCCAAGACTTTGGAGAACAAAGTAAACGTAAAACTTATTGAATCCGATACCGATAAAACAAACGACCTTGCAGATTATCTCGGAAAGACGCTGGTGATTAAAGGCGACGGAAGAGATATAGACTTGCTGGCACAGGAAGGAATAGTTGATATGGATGCCTTTCTGGCGCTCACAGACGACGCTGAAACGAATATTATTACCTGCTTGATGGCAAAACACCTTGGAGTAACAAAAACAATTTCTCTAGTAGATAATGTTGATTATATTCCGCTTACACAAACGATCGGTTTGGACTCACTTATAAATAAAAAATTAATTGCGGCCAATAATATTACCCGGTTCATTCGCAAAGCCAATCTT
>JAENZU010000636.1 GCA_016841125.1 Melioribacter sp.
TTCTGTCCCCATAAATAAAAGCGTTAAACTTAGATGAGTATTCATAAATACCGCCGACATCAAATCGCGAAGTTTCAATATTTGTTTCATCCAAATCCAGGTAATTGAAATCCTTTTCAAATTCTGCCGTTACGAGACGCGGAGTGAACCCTTTTATTTTTTGATCAAGATCTACAAATTTGACTACTCCATTTTGATCGGTTTTGCCGGACAAAATAATTTGATTGTTGGTGGAGATGATACTTATTTCAACGCCCGGCAGCGGATCGGTTGTGCCGATCGAATTAGCAAATACTAAAATTTGATTTGTACCTTTTTTGGCAATCAACCCTAAATCGGAAATAGCCAGCATTTTAGAATCCTGCACCCATCTGTCTTCAGCCGATCTAACGCTAACCGTGTAGATACCTTTGTAATCTTCTTTTATTGCATCGGCTAAGTTTAGGTTAACTTTTTTAAGCCAGTTCTGTCCTGCACTTACATCTATTTTTTTTGTGTAAAGTTCTCTTCCATAATTACCGGCATCATAACTGGTGTTGTAATAGTTATCGTAATAGTATGAATAAGAATACCGATCTAAAAAGTGAAGAAGATTATTTTTGAAAACCTGCGAAACTTCCATCTCCGCTTTATCAACGTTAACTACATTAACTTGAAGATTTTTTGCACCGCTCATCATCAAATATTTAGCTTTCTTCTCGGCAAAATTTATTGATGGCTTAAGATTTACCATAGAAACGACCTGCTCAAAATCAGTCTCAAGTTCACCGCCGTACATTCCCGGCAATCCCTTTTTTATCTTAAGTGTAATCATTGTTATGTTAGTGAGATCGGCTTCAATGCGAAATTGATTATCCGTTATAAAGTAGCTCATCGGTTTCGGCGGTTCGATCGATACAAATTTAGCAAGCTGTTTTTCATCAACCATTTGAGTTGTTGATACTGTTATCCAGCCGGACTCGCCGTCAAATCCGGAACTCACTCCTGTTATCGCTAATCGTGTGAGTGGTGGAAGTTCATTCTCGAATGAACGAGTATCTTCTAACGGTTTTTTACCTATAACCGATTCCAACCCTTTGTTCACTGTTATCTCAAACTCCTGAGTTTTTTCACTCTGCTCAATCTCACCAAAATTAAGTGCGATCAAATCAGCAGAATTTTCAGTAATGATCTGGTAGTCTTTTACTTCTTCCCCTCCCATTTTTACAATTAAATAGTTCTTCAGTTGATCGGGAACTACCGGGTAATTAAAATGGATATTTGCCTGAACCGATAAGGTGTAAGATTTATTCGGCACTCTCGACCAAAAGAGATCCACTTTTGTCACATCAAAATCGGGTGTGCTGAAGGAGTATTCTTCAAAACTAGGTGCAAACTTTGTATCGAACAAAACTTTAGGAGTTACATTTGCACTGTAGCTTTGGATAGGCTGCAGCGGATAGTCGGGAGAAAATATTAATGTGCGGGCATCAACCCATTTGAATTTACCTGCGATCTTCGGTTCAAATTCAACAAACTCATCGGTGAGCCATTTGTCCAAAGTATCGGCGGGAGCTAATGATTCAGAAAATTCAATTGTGAATGTGGTTAGTTTTTCCACTTCCCCTGAGGGAGAAAAATTTGAAACTTTTACCGTGTTTGATGGACCGCATGCAAAAAGTAAAAGTGTAAAAATTAAGACTAAGATTGAATTGGACAGCCGCATAATATCTCCTCGAGTTATAATCTTCGAACAATTAAAGAGTCTTGATGTGATAAATAAAAATATAAAATTTTTTATTTATAAGTTTTATGTATTTAAGAGCTTGATATTTTATTTTGAGAAATGTACTATTTTGTTTATTCTCTAAAACAATTTTTGAAAAAAGAAAAACATATGAATTTTAATAGATCGTTAGGAATCTGTATCGGTGCATCAACCATTTCCAAAGTTGAGTGTATTGAACAAAACGGAAACATAAATATTTCGTCTGCCGAATCAATCCCGCATCACGGTAATCCCCGTGAATTGGTTGATAAAATATTTTCATCCAAGGTCCCGGATAAAATAGCCGTAACCGGAAGAAAATTCCGTAACTTTTTAAATCTCTCCACTATCTCCGAACCGGAAGCAATTGAATACGCAATCGATCATTTGCGTCTTGATTCAAATCTGGTAATCAGTGCGGGCGGAGAAAATTT
>JAENZU010000637.1 GCA_016841125.1 Melioribacter sp.
TTTTCGGGGGAACGAAGTTGTTCGCTTCGGTATCTTCGGGTGGACCGCTGGAATATGGCAGTGATGCCAAATCGAGATAATTAATTGCCGCCCGTTTAGGTTACAGAATTCGGCTTACAAACTTGAATAATTCTTTCTTCTCACTCCAATTTTAATTATGCTTAAAAAGCGTTGAAAGCTAAAAGAAAGTGCTAATCCGCAAAGCATTCTTGCCTTAGCAGATAGTTTAAAAATTTCTAATGTTCTTGCCGATCTGCTTATTCGACGAAATGTTACAAATTTCTTCGAAGCCAAATCCTATTTTAGACCCTCAATGGATACATTGTACGATCCGTTTTTAATGAACGGAATGGAAGAAGCATCTACCCGTGTAATAAAAGCCATAACTAGTAACGAAAAAATTTGCGTTTACGGTGATTACGACGTTGACGGGACATGCGCCGCTGCTCTAATGTTTCTATTTTTGAAAGAGCTTGGTGCTAATGTAGATAAATATATTCCAAATAGAATTTCTGAGGGCTATGGGATTTCTATCACAAGTATCGATTATCTTCACGAGCAGGGCGTTGGTCTCATAATTTCCGTTGACTGCGGTATCACAGCAGTTGAAGAAGTGGCGCATGCAAAAAGTTTGGGAATCGATACGGTTATTTGTGATCACCACAAACCTAAGGATGTTATTCCCGATGCAGTTGCAGTTCTCGATCCTCTTAAACCGGGCTGTAATTATCCATTTAAATATTTATCAGGAGCTGGTGTAGCTTTTAAATTGGCAAGAGCAGTTGGGGATAGGATAGGCAAGATTGACATGGCGCTGGAATATCTCGATTTGGTCGCACTTGCTGGAGCTGCGGATATCGTACCGCTTGTTGGCGAGAACAGAGTTTTAGTTAAGGAAGGTATTGAGAGAATTAATTCTAAACCTCGCCCGGGAATTTTGGCGCTTATCAGAAGTGCAAGAATGGAGCCCGGCAATTTATCCGCCGGTCAAATTGTATTTACAATTGCACCTCGTATTAATGCTGTTGGCAGATTGGGAGATGCGATACGGGCTGTTGACCTTTTTACAACCAAAGATCCCAAAGAGGCAATTGTGCTTGCCAGTGTGCTGGAAAGCGAAAATTTTGAGCGCAGAAAAATTGACGAAGTTACATTTTCTCATGCCGTTGATATGGTTGAAGCTTCCGGCAGTTTGGAAAAAGACTTAGGGATAGTTCTTCATCACAACGATTGGCATCCGGGTGTAATTGGAATTGTGGCGTCACGTTTAGTTGAAAAATATTACCGCCCCTCTATAATGCTTACAACTATTGATGGAGTAGCAAAAGGCTCCGCCAGAAGTATAAGCGGGTTTAATATTTATAGAGCTTTAGAACAATGCGAGGATATTTTACTGCAGTTCGGCGGACATGAAGCAGCGGCAGGTTTAGCACTCGAAACGGAAAATGTTGATGAATTCAGGCTGCGGTTAAATGAAATTCTCAGATCGAGTTTAAATGAGAACGAAGTGCTTCCTGAAATTCATATCGATAATAAAATTTCACTCTCAGAAATTACACCAAAATTTGTTAGAATTCTTGATCAATTTGCACCTTTCGGGCCTGGAAATATGCGTCCGGTTTTTATGACGGAAGATGTAGAAATGGTTTATCACCCGAGATTAGTCGGCTCCAATCATCTTGTTACCTGTTTTAAAATGTCCGACAATGATAAGATTTTTGACGCAATAGGATTTAACCTCGGCGGTTACATTGATCATATTGATAAAAATAATAATTTATTTGATATTATATTTACAATTGAAAAAACTGTTAGAGACGGCAGAGCTTACCCTCAATTACGGTTAAAAGATCTGCGGATTAAACCTAAAGAGTAAAAAACATTTAAGGGAGTTTTTATGTCGGGTCACTCAAAGTGGTCAACTATCAAAAGAAAAAAAGCAGCTATTGATGCTAAAAGAGGCAAAGCATTCACAAGAATGATTAAAGAAATTACTGTTGCCGCGCGTAACGGCGGCGGTGATATAGATTCTAATCCGCGCTTAAGGCTTGCTGTTGATAATGCCAAAGGCATAAATATGCCTATGGATAATATTGAACGGGCAATTAAAAAAGCTACCGGCGAACTCGAAGGTTCAAGCTATTTGGAAATTACATATGAAGGTTATGGCCCTGCCGGTGT
>JAENZU010000638.1 GCA_016841125.1 Melioribacter sp.
GTTGAAGCGGTTGAAAACTCTGTGCTCGATAACTACAACACACTTTTTTGGCGAAGTATAAATTATGGTGTCTCGATGGAAAGTCCCGTTGAAATTTTCGGGGGATCGGACGGCGATAAGTGGGTCGATCCTGACGGCACTTTCGGTACTACAGGAGATGATCTATTTGTTGCTGCATTCAATGTTACAGACAAAAATTTATATTTCAAAAAGAGTACAGATTTTGGTGTGAACTGGTCGGATGCAGTTATGATCACTACGGTTAATACACAGATCAGTTATCCGGTTGCACCCGATATCGAAGCAGCCACAGACGAAGATAATATTCTCATCGCTTTTACAGACAATACGAATTTGGAATATATATCTGACGCAGTTCATTATTCGCTTTCCACAGATGCAGGATCATCTTGGAGTGAAAAGGAACGCATAATTAGCGGAGGTTATTCTCATGGTATTTATCCTCAACTGGTCGCCAATGAGCTAGGAGGATTTTGGCACTTGGCAGCGATGGATACTGATAAAAAGATATACTATAATAAATTACCGCAAAATCTTTCCAGAGGATGGCAGGTATTAACACAAGTTGTAAATGATGATACAACTGTATCAGAATCATTTCCGAAAATTGGTTTGGTTAGCGAATGGATCACCGATCTTGCAGGCGTTGCCTGGTCTGATTCACGATCTGCTGCTACTTCCCAAGATCGAGATATTTATTTTGATTTTGAATATGGGGATCCAGTGATACAGGCATCCCCCAGCACGATTTATTTTTATCAATCTAATCCGGTTGCCGATACCACCAGTTTTACGATCAATAATTTCGGAAACGTTCCTCTCACAATTTCTGAGATTAACTTAATCTCACCTTTCACAATTATAACACCTTTAAGTTTTCCACTAACAATTCATCCGGCTACCCCTATAGTAATTCAAGTTGAACTAGATTGGACAAATTACATTTCGCCAAGTTCGGTGAATATTTTAAGTGATGATCCATACTATCCTTCTGTAAATTTGCAGCTTATAGGTGTACAGAACGGTCCTATCAGATTACTATATTCATATATAGATGATCAGCAAAAGAATGGGATAGAAGGTAATGGTGACAGCGTTGTAAACCCGGGTGAAACGGTTGATATTTATATGACACTTTATAACGCGGGTCCGCAAGTTGATGGCTGCCTAGTTTTCTTTAATGAAGCAAGCTCTAATTTTAATATAATGAATATTAGCGGGCTCACAATTGGAACAGTAGCAGCAAACGATACTCTTTATGATATTGGACCTATTAAAATATTGGCTGATGCAAATACACCGGACGGTTTTCAGCTTATTTTGAATTTGGATATTTCAGCTCAAAATGGGGGACCGTGGGATGTTTATGATTATTATCTTGTACAGGATAAAGCGGCTTCAGCAAGCATAATATCAAGTCCCATCAATGCTGAGTCCCAAATTTCACCTAATCCTTCTTACTTGGATTCTATTCAAATTGCTAATATTGCCTCTACGGATTCAAGAAATTTGAGTTATCATATTTTCCCGATTGATACGCTTATCACTACGGAAGAACTTAAAAATTTGATGGTAGAAAAAGAATTAGAATTTAGAGCTGATTCAAAAGATCAATTCAACACGATACAGAAAAATAAATCAGCTAACACAAACAATTTGACAAGTCAGAAAAATTTAGAGTATTCAAAAAATCTTATTCTTGAATCGCTTCCGGCATCGAATAGTATATCCATAAAATCTAAAGAGAATTTAGGAATTAAATATAATCGAGAATCATACACACTATTTGATAATGGACCAATTATAAACAGTTTCGGAACCGGTTACAATGGAGGTGATGAATCAATACTGCAAATCTCATCTTTAGGTATGCATACAATTGGATGGAGCAGTGATTATCCATACAGATTAGCTGATAATTTTACTGTTACAAGTCCAAACGGTTGGTCAATTGAAACCTTTGAATTATATTTATGTAGTTTTGTAGGAGATTTAAAACCTTATACGATTGAAGTGAATTATAGAATTTGGAGCGGTGAGCCGGAAGCTGCCGGCTCAGTTGTAATTTTTGGTGATATTAGCACAAACAAATTTATCAAATCTGAATTTATAAATGCTTATCGTGTAAGTGAAGGAAACTCTGGATATTTTCAATATC
>JAENZU010000639.1 GCA_016841125.1 Melioribacter sp.
TAGGTGTGATCCAATCAAAACAAGACATTTAGAATTTTTAATGTCAGTCCGTTCGGGAGAACCAATCGCATCACCGAAAGTCAATTCAAAACCTACGTCACGCGGACCGCGGCATTGAGCAAATGAGGGTGCTGCCATATTGGGAGTACCGTATGCTTTCATCAAATGTTTGAAAAAGTTACCGCCAATACCATGACTAAAAAGTGCCATTGATTCCGGACCATACTGATCTTTAATTTTGTTCATTTTCTTTGCAATAAAATCGAAGGCTTCGCTCCATGTCACCTCAACCCACTTTTCTTCGCCTCTTTCACTTTTACGGATAAGCGGAGAACGTAATCTATCCTTATCGAAATGAGCTCCGATTCCCCCCGTACCTCTTGGGCACAATCTTCCGTTGCTAAGCGGATCGTCCGGGTTACCTTCAATTTTTAAAAGTTTTCCATTCTCTACATATGCAATAGCTCCGCACTTCCAAAAACAAACGTCGCAGGTAGTGGGAATTTTTTGTATTCCTTTTGGTAAAGAACCGGATTTCTCTTCAACTTTTTTTGCACCGCTGACAATTGAGTTGTATGAAACAGCAGCCGCAGCCGCACCAACTGAGAATCCCGATATCTTTAGAAATCGTCGTCGTGATAATGAATTCATTATTTATTTCCTGTAAGTTTTTTCAATAGATCTTTAACGGAACCGCAATTCGAATAATCTTTATATACTTCGCAATCCCGGCAATTAATTGAACTGCAAATTCTGTTGGAATGAGAGTAGGTCCAGCAAGGTTTTGAATGATCGGCAAAAGCCTGGCAATTTGATCTATCAAAAGCCGAACATCCTATAATTTCCCAACATGGTATTAATGAATAAATGGTTTTAATACCGTTGATACTTATCTTATTTTCATTAATCGCTTTTCGAATACATTCAACCCTTTCAATATCCGTCATTGAGTATGCTCTCTGATTTCCTTCAGTTTTATGCGGAATGATCAATCCCTCTCTTTCATACATCCGCAAAGTGTGAACAGAAATATTTAAAATTTTTGCGGCGGTACGAATCGGGTAAATTGGGTTGTTATGTAATTTATTTATTTCCATTTCAATATTAATTTTGTTGATATTTCTGAGTATCAACTTTCTTGCCATTTATAAATATCCACTTATTCAAATTTTTTTTACCATTTGAAATAATCATTTTTTCATTTCTTGGAATTAAAAATGAGGATTTTACTTTTTTGAGAATAAGGGGACAACACATCTTTATTTCTATATCTGGATTATTTTATATTATTTTATATACTAAACTAAAAGTTAATAGGCTTAGATGCAATACCATGATTAAAGGATTCAATGAATATTTCTATATTATTTATTGTTTTAGGCTATAAATGTTTTTTTTATGGACAATGTCATTCCCAAACAGGAAATGCACATTTTGAAGTGATTCTTTTTTTAACATTTTCAAAATTATTTAAGCTCTCAACTATTATTTTACTCCCCTCTTTATGGCAGGTTAAGCAGGCGCCCACGGTTAAAATTCTTATCTGCTCCTCAATATTAAACGGTCGTGAGTTTGATCTGGTTGAAGCGAGGTTCTCAATTTGACTTCTAAAACCAATCCAGGCATCTTCGGGAACTTTGTCGTATTCAACTTCGGCATATTTTGGAGTGAATGCCCAATAACCTAATTTTCCTTTGGTGTGATAAACTAGCTGTCCTTCACCATAACCAATTGCAAGGGGATCATTGTGGCAGGAAATACAAGACCGGCTCTTCTTACTAGTGGTGTGAGCTGAAAGTGGTGAATAGAGCCTTTTAAAATTCTCGCCTTCCCCATTATATTTTGATTGATCTAGTGAAAGTATCATACCCGGTATAAAAGTATCTACTCTTCTTATTTTATTACCTGATGAATCTTCAACTTCCGTAATTCCTAAAGTTGGAGGCATTGCAAAATAATTCCCGATATGCTCTAACCACTCACCTTTTATCTCTTTATTTGCCAGAAGATCGAAAGAAATTGATTCCGGATCATATTCCGTGTGACAGCCGATGCATCTCGGCGCCCAGGCTGTATGACATGCATTGCAGCTTAAATTTTTATGAACCGCTGCCGTCTATACTTCCTTACGCGGATTCAATTTAAGCACCTTCTTTTCTTTTTTGAT
>JAENZU010000640.1 GCA_016841125.1 Melioribacter sp.
GATATCTTAGATTTAACGGGGACTGAGAAAGAATTAGGAAAACCTGCTGGAAGCGAGTTACAGCAAGGGAATATAACCTTACCTGTGATCTATGCATTACAAAATGAAACTCTGAGAAAGGAAATTTTGACAACTTTTGACCCGAATAACGAAGAAAAAATGCGTCATATTATCTCATTGGTGAAAACTTCGGGCGGAATTGAGTATGCGAAAGAAATCAGTGAGCGTTACTTGAAAAAAGCACATGAGATCATTAAAGAATTGCCGAACTGCAAGGAAAAAACGGCCCTTTTAAATATTGCAAAATATATTGGAAAGCGGAAGTTCTAAACTTTATTCTTCCGAATAAGTTAATTGCCTTTCATTACATATTTTGATAAAATGTGAAATGATTTTAACTTTATTCAAAGTCTGAATAAAGTTAAAGCCTCCGGCGGATGCCTCGGATTTTCAGAGGTAGTTTTTCGAGCTTGCTCGAAAAAATCCGGGCACAAATACGCCAAGGCGCATTAGATATAGGCGAAATTATATACATAATGACTGGAGAGATGAAACTTGGAAAGATCTTTTATCATGGTTAAGCCTGATGGTGTACAACGAAATTTAGTAGGAGAAATTGTATCCCGCTTTGAAAAGAAAGGTTTCAAATTAGTTGGTGCAAAGTTAATGACTGTTTCAAAGGAATTAGCTGAAGAACATTATGGTGAGCATAAAGAGCGCCCGTTTTTTGGTGAACTAGTTGACTTCATCACATCAAGCCCTGTATTTGCAATGGTTTGGGAAGGTGAAAATGTAATTGCAACTGCACGTCAAATGATGGGTAAAACAAATCCTGCTGATGCTCTTCCTGGAACGATTCGTGGGGACTTCGGAGTAACAATGGGTAAAAACGTAATTCATGGTTCAGATTCACCAGAAAGTGCACAGCGTGAAATCAGCCTTTGGTTCAACGAAAATGAAGTTAGTGAATACAACAAGCCAGTTGATGAGTGGGTATACTAATTAGAAATTAACAAAAACAACCAGCCATTTTGGACTGGTTGTTTTTTTCTAATAGAAATACAAGTGTCCATTTGATATGATTAAAATCAAGGCAGTCTAGTAGAAGAGGAGAAAAAAATGATGAATGACTACCAGGATTTTATATCAAAAGTACATAGAAAAACCGGTATCGATTTATCTTGTTATAAAGAAGCACAAATGAAACGGAGATTAACTTCTTTATATGAAAAAAAAGGATTTAAAAGCTTTCAGGAGTTTTTTAACGTAATGTCTACAGATAAAAATCTACTGGATGAATTTTTAGACCGCATGACAATTAACGTTTCTGAATTTTATCGAAATGCAAAACGATGGGAGATTTTGCAAACAAAGATAATTCCAAAATTGCTGGAGAAGAATAAAAAGTTAAAAATATGGAGTGCGGCTTGTTCTACTGGGGAGGAACCATACACTATAGCGATGATTTTGTCTCACTTTATGCCGCTTTCTCAAATTCAGATTCAAGCAACTGATTTAGATGAAACGGTTATTGCACGTGCTAAAAATGGAATTTACCCGGAACGCTCTTTAGTAGAGGTACCGGACGATATCAAGAGGAAATTCTTTACGAAAGATGGTATTTTCTATAAGGTGAATGATGATATTAAAAGGACAGTAACCTTCAAAAAACATAATTTATTAGCGGATCCATTCGACAATAATTTTGACTTAATTGTTTGTCGGAATGTGTTGATTTACTTTACAGAAGATACGAAAGAAGTTTTATATAAAAAATTTAGCACGGCTTTAAAAAGTGGAGGTATACTTTTTGTAGGCAGTACTGAACAAATATTTAATCCGCAAAACTTTGGATTTGAAACAGAAGATACATTTTTTTACCGTAAAATCTAGAGGAAGAATTCGAAATATACTGACGACAAATAGTTAACATTATGATATATTAATACATAAAAGCTTTAAAGAGGTGAAGAGTGATGAGATATATAACAGCTGGAGAATCACATGGACCACAATTAACAACAATTTTAGAAGGAATACCCGCACAATTATCATTAATCGCTGAGGATATAAATGAAGAACTTGCCCGTCGCCAAAAAGGACACGGCAGGGGTCGTCGTATGCAAATTGAGAAGGACCAGGTTCAAATCTTAAGC
>JAENZU010000641.1 GCA_016841125.1 Melioribacter sp.
CATCTAAAAAAATAGTTCCAAAATTTGCCGCTTCAAATAATCCCACTTTATTTTGCACAGCCCCGGTAAAAGCTCCTTTTACATATCCGAACAACTCACTTTCGAGTAAATCCGAAGGGAGTGCAGTGCAGTTAATCGGAATAAGAGGATAATCTTTCCGGTTGCTCAGCCTATGAATATTTCGCGCTACTAATTCTTTTCCTGTTCCGCTTTCACCGGAAATGAATACCGACACATTTGGATCTTGCGCAACTAGAATAATGATATCTTTCAGATCTTTTATTTTTGATGAATCACCAATAATGTCTTTAAATTCAAACTTCTCCAGCTTTGCTTTAAGCGCTTTGTTTTCTCTACTTAATCTTATTTTTTCCGATAATTTTTCAAGTTTCAGTTGAAGTTCGGTTAAATTCAAAGGCTTTGTGAGAAAATCTTCCGCTCCTTTCTGCATTGCAAGTACTGCATTTTCAACTGTAGCAAAAGCTGTAATCACAATTACATGCGTTTTAATATTATTATCTTTGATAAGTTCGAGTAATTCCAAACCATTTATCTCAGGCATTTGGATGTCGGTAATTACGGTATTAAAATTGGTTTCCTTTATTTTATCGAAAGCTTCCCTTCCGTTCGAAGCAGTTAAAACTTCGAAATCTTTTTGCCGTAAAAAAGCAGTAATTCCCTCTCTTATTGAAGGATCATCTTCAACTAATAATATTTTCATTTTTCTGCTCGGTTTCTTTTGGGAGTTTTATGATAAACCTTGCCCCATTTTTATAATTACTATCAATATCTATAACGCCCTCATGCGCCTTTATGATATTGCTGACAATCGCCAAACCCAAACCGCTTCCGCTTTTCTTTGTCGTAAAAAAGGGTTCGAATAGAAGATCGATATTTTCAGGTACAATGCCGCTTCCATTATCTGCAACAGAAATATTAATGTAATCGGGCTCTTCATTAAGATTAATCAGTATATCGGAATTTTCCGGCGAATGCTCAATCGCATTAAAAATCAAATTTAACAAAGCTTCTTCAATTAAGCTCTTATCTCCGATGATGTGCAATTCAGATTCAGTAGTTTTGATTAGAAAATTTATTTTCTTTTTGGCTAATAAATTTGAATAATTGCTTTTAATTGAATTAACAAGTTTAATTAAATCAAAACATGATTTCGATAGAGACGGCTGCCGATAGAATTTTTTGAAGTCAATTAGCATCTCAAGAAAAATATTTAAAGATTTTTTTATTTCGTTAAGATACATATTTGCCAATTCATTATCGCCAATCTGCATCTCTACATTTTGAACCCAAATACTTACACCGCTAATTTTATTTTGAATTTCGTGAGAAATTTTTGAGGTAGTTTCACCAATCAGAGCTAACTTTTCATTTCTCGACAATGCCGCTTTTGCTTTTTTCAACTCTTCGTAATTTTGCTGGAGCTCAAGATTCAGACTTTTCAAATTGGAGTAAGATCTATCAAGATTGTCGGTCATTTTATTAAAAGAATTAATTAAATCACCCAATTCATCATTGCGGCTTAATTCTATTTTATGATCAAAATTGCCGTTTGCCACATTTTGAGCTACTGCAGTAATGTTCTGTAAATTGCGGGAAATTCTATTTGTAAAAATGTTAATAAGCACCATCACTAATGTGATCAGTAATGCGGCAAATAATGCGGCGTTCACTGCTAAATTATTCAGTTCCTCAACTGCACCGGTGATATCAATTTCACTTAATAGAAATAAATTCAGAGAATTTATTTCCGATGTTTTATAAAGCGCTCTTCGCGATTGCCAAATATTCGTTTCAAGTAAATAATCTAGATTTTTGCCAGAACTCTTTTTCTCAAAATAGTTTGTAATAATTGAGTTAATATTTGTAAGACTATTTGAGGAGTGCACAATGCCGGTAGAATCAAAAAGGAAGAATTTAATATCCTTGGGCAAATAGTTTTCCTGAGTAAAAATTTCGGAGATAAGTTCAAAGTCAATTTTTGCTACTAGCCGCGAATTGCTCAAATTTTCTAAAAAATATAAAGCATGCTCCATTGGATTTGCTGCGAATATAATTTTCTCATCTTGATTATTGCTTTGGATAGAATTAATCCAAATTTCGCTATTTGAATTAAGATTTTCGTACTCGCTAATC
>JAENZU010000642.1 GCA_016841125.1 Melioribacter sp.
GCGAATCTCACCTCAAACGAAGATGAACCGGGAAGCGGAATAGGACTAGCTCTGGCAAAGGAATTAGTAGAACTGCATCATGGAAAAATTACAGTTGCCAGCGAATTGGGCAGAGGCTCAGTCTTTACCGTAACACTTCCGATAGGGAAAGAATATTTATCCAAAGATGAGATAGGTGAAGAATCTTCTTCAAATGTAAAAAATTTACAAACTGAGTTTAATGAATATTTTGAAGATGGTCTTAAGAGTGAGGTAGTTAATGATTTTGACGAAAGCGATGACCAATCAATAAAGGATGACTCTCCGATAATATTAATTGTTGAAGATAATACAGAGGTTCGGAAATACATTCAATTACAGCTGCGAAACGGATACCGGACAATTTGCGCTCAGGACGGTAATGAAGGCTTCAATAAAGCGGCTATACAAATACCCGATTTGATAATCAGCGATATAATGATGCCCAACTCGGATGGGTATGAGCTATGCGCTAAAATAAAAAATGACGAACGAACAAGTCACATACCAGTAATACTGCTGACGGCAAAAGCTGACGATTATGACAAACTTGAA
The DNA here is from genome assembly GCA_016841125.1 of Melioribacter sp. GTDB lineage: Bacteria > Bacteroidota > Ignavibacteria > Ignavibacteriales > Melioribacteraceae > JAENZU01. The sequence goes on from JAENZU010000642.1 coordinate 574, forward strand.
GGATTGGAAACCGGTGCCGATGATTATTTGACAAAACCCTTCAGCCCTAAAGAACTTACCGCACGCGTGAAAAATTTAATTGAGCTGAGAGAAAAACTGAGGAAAAAATTCAGCGGTGCAATAGTGCTGAAGCCGAAAGAAATTCAAGTTGGTTCTATAGATAAATTATTTTTGGAAAAAGCCCTGGCAATTGTTGAAAAAAATATTTCAAACGAAAATTTTACGGTTGCCGAGTTCAGCAATGGAATGAATTTGAGCCACTCGCAGCTTCACAGAAAATTGAAAGGATTAATTGATCAATCGGCGACTCAATTTGTACGTTCGGTTAGAATGGAAAGAGCGCTCGATCTTTTAAGATCCAACGCCGGAAATATTGCGGATGTTTCTTATTTAGTCGGGTTCAACGATCCCGGTTATTTCACAAAAACTTTTTCTGCTTATTTTGGTTATTTACCTTCCGAGGTAAAAAGAACAGAATCAATTTAATTTACGGTATTTAATCCCGAATAAGCCTATTGATATGTCAACACTAAAATATATTTGATAAATTATTAGAAAATCAGCATATCATGCTAAAAAATTGCCATGTAATCATTTTCAAGTGTCTTCTCTAGTCAAAATATGCAAGATTTTCTTATGAAAATACTCCCACAAAAAAAATTTTATTAGTTGTAGAATTAATTGATTTAAGACAAATTATAGTTCCCTAAATAAAATATATAAACCGTTAAAACGGTTAATTTTTTTTTATTTTTTTAATTAACCCACGACTTAAGTCGTGGGTTAACAACAACTTTAAGTGGCACTGCAACCGTTTTAACGGTTTTAATTTTTTCTACAAATTCGAGATTTTCACTTTTGGGGTCGGACTCAAATTAACTATTTATTTCCCAATAATGACAACAAGAAAATTCTTCCTAATTAAAAATTAGGGTTTATTTCAAAACTGCAAACTCACCCCTTCAAAGAAAATTCCTTCGGGAAAACCCCTCTAATAAAAGAAAGGTGCTTTTAAACTCCCCTTCTCTTTTTAAGAGAAGGGGCCGGGGCATGAGTTTTTCCTTTCAATAGGTCTCCCAAAACTAAATAATGCAATAAGATTACCACTAATTGCAATAATACTCCTAACCTTTCCCTTCCTTCATTCTCTATCTTAAGACAACCGATCGACAAAACTATTAAGGATCGAAAATGAAGTTTCTCAGTTTTCTAATTTTATCAATTTTTCTTTTTGCGGGATGCGGCAAACGATCTGAATTTTCTTCAGAACAATTAAATATTGAAAAAGAAAAAATCAAATCGCGCATAGACAGTTTTTTCTCTTTCTACGAAAAGAAAAGTATGGATGAAATAATTTCTATGCTTTCAACCTCACCTACATTCTTTTATATGGGAAGTGATGTAAATGAAATTGGAAAAGGGAAAGCCGATTTTCAAAACCAGCTTGATATGGATTGGAAACTTTTTGATTCTATTAAGTTTGGCAAGATAAAAAATATTTCCGTAATAATTTCACCTGATGGAAATCTTGCAGCATCTTTAGTAGAGTTAACAATGGATGTTCTTATCAGCGAAAATG
>JAENZU010000643.1 GCA_016841125.1 Melioribacter sp.
CGATTCCGGCTGATGAAAATTAGTGATAAGTTTTTTGGTTATTTTGAAATCGTATGCCGGAAAGATAAATTTATCGGTCCAGCCGTAGTTTGGTTTGGCAAAGCCTTCGGCAGTAACGCTGCTTTCGAGCGCCCTGGTTGTGCTTGTTCCGACAACCCAAATATTCTTTTTATTTTCTAATGCTTTATTTATCATATTCGAGGATTCTTCAGGTATTTCAAAAAATTCAGAATCCATTTTATGTTTCGTCAGATCTTCTACTTCAACAGGACGGAATGTTCCCAACCCAATATGCAAAGTAACTTTCGCAACTTTAACTCCTTTCTTTTTGATTTTTGCAACCAATTCGGGCGTAAAATGCAAAGCGGCGGTGGGAGCAGCAACAGATCCATCTGTTTTTGCAAAAATGGTCTGGTAATTATCTTTATCTTCCGGAATAGTATCACGCTTGATATAAGGCGGAAGGGGAGTTAGACCTATTTTTTCTATCATTTCGTAAACGTCGCCGGCGTCTTCGTTAAAGCGAACAGTTCTGCCGCGCGAAGTTGTATTATCAATAACTTCGCACCAGAAATTGTCCGTAAAATAAATTCTATTTCCAATTCTAACTTTTCTGGCGGGATCAACAATTACATCCCAAATGTTTTCTTCTTGATTTAATTCGCGAAGCACAAATACTTCAATTTTAGCATTTGTTCTTTCTTTTTTTCCGTACAATCTGGCTTGCATTACTTTTGATTCATTTACAACTAATACATCGCCTTTAGACATATAATTAACTATATCGGAAAATTTTTTATGTTCTATATTTTGAGTTTTCCTGTCCAAAACCATCAGTTTAGCCTCATCCCTATTCTCACTTGGGAATTTTGCAATTGCTGTTTTTGGTAAGTTATATTTGAATTCTGACAGTTTCATTATTTCTCCTAATTCAACTATGCTTTCTAATATTGATTTAAACCAAGTGAGATTCTTGCGGGAAAAATTCGATTCAAATTGTAAATCTCACTTAACTTTAAACAAAAAAGAGAGCGGAAGAGTTTATTCTCCTCCGGCTCTCAAAATGATTTATTTTTTCTTTGTCTTGCTTTTCTTTTTTACAGGTTTTGCGTCTGCATTATCTTTCAATGCTGCACGGGCTGCGGCTAATCTCGCAATCGGCACACGGAAAGGTGAGCAGCTAACATAATTAAGACCTGTTCTATGGCAGAATTCCACAGAAGCCGGCTCGCCGCCATGCTCACCGCAAATACCAACCTTTAAATTCGGGTTAACACTGCGTCCTTTTTGCGTTCCCATTTCTACTAAAGCGCCGACACCTTTTATATCGATGCTTTCAAAAGGATCGCGCGGTAAAATATCTCTTTCAACATATTTAGGTAAGAATTTACCTGCATCGTCTCTAGAGAGACCAAAAGTAGTTTGGGTGAGATCGTTTGTACCGAAGCTGAAGAATTCAGCAACTTCTGCAATTTCATCGGCAGTTATTGCAGCACGCGGCAATTCGATCATTGTACCGACGAGGTAACTAACTTTTTTACCTTTCTCTTTGAAGACTTCTTTAGCAACATTTCGTACTATTTCTTCCTGAAGCTTTAATTCATTTACGTGTCCAACCAGCGGAATCATGATTTCAGGTTTAACTTTTATGCCTTTTTTAGCAACATCAACTGCGGCTTCAAAAATTGCACGTGCCTGCATCTCGGTAATTTCAGGATAGTTTACGCCAAGACGGCAGCCTCTGAAACCAAGCATCGGATTGAATTCATGTAAAGATTCCATTTTCTCTTTGATCTTTTTAACAGAGATTTTAAGAGAGTCTGCAACTTCCTTTATTTCCTTTTCTTCGTGCGGTAAGAATTCATGAAGAGGAGGATCGAGTGTACGAATTGTTACAGGTTTACCTGCCATAACTTCAAAGATGCCTGCAAAATCTTCTCTTTGGTGAGGCAATAATTTTGCGAGAGCTTTTTTTCTTTCTTCTTCTGTATCGGATAATATCATTTCTCTTACAGCAAGAATTCTATCTCCGCCGAAGAACATATGTTCTGTCCGGCACAGCCCGATTCCTTCTGCACCAAATGCAATCGCATTAGCCGATTGATCCGGTTGATCCGCGTTTGTTCTTACACCAAGCTTTCTAA
>JAENZU010000644.1 GCA_016841125.1 Melioribacter sp.
CATTTTTACCTAAAACAGTAAAAGTACTTCCGAATGAGAGAGCCCACGGACCTTCGGGCACATTCCAGGTATCCCCGGAATCTGCAGAAAAATCATAAAATAAATATTCATTCATATCAATTAATAAGAACACGGAATCATTTTCATTCCTGAATTTGAATTCGGGAGTATTTCTAAAAGTATCAAAATAATAGTAGACTTTTCCGTTCAGTGTATCTAATGCTGATATCTTTTCTTTCTCATCACCGTTTTGAGTTGTATATGTCCAGTCAAGTCCTAATTCTAAAGGAAAATATTCACTAGTCTGAGCAAATACTTTTGACATAAAAACATGAATGATAAACAGAATAAGCAGGTATAAGATTTTTTGATAATAATTCTTTTTCATTTTTTGTCCCCCCAAAAATAAAATACGGAGACCCGCAGTAATTGCAGGTCTCCCGTTTTCAAAATTATTTTATATTATTTCATCAGCACCATTTTACTCGCGAGAACGTGATTACCGAACTGAACCGTGTAAATGTAAATATCGGATGGCGCCATGCCGCCGTTTTCGTTTGTACCGTCCCAGGTCACTTCGTAAATTCCGCGACCGTTAACATTTACTATCAGTGTTCTCACCAATTCACCGATCGAGTTGTAAATTCTAATAACCGCGATATCGTAAACATCTTTCCCAACTGAGAACTGAATTTTTGTTGTCGGATTGAACGGGTTCGGGTAATTGCCGAGCAGTCTAAAATCTTCGGGAAGATTTTTATCATCTTCAATTTCCGTTTCATCTTCAACGGAAGTTACTCCGCCTGTAAAACTTGTGAATTCGGTAACAACTCCGTAGGCAATGCTCATCGCGATTATCTGATTCTTTAAATCCTGCGCTTGAGTCGATGAAGGATCTAGACTGTGATAAAGTACCAGCAGATATTCTATTTTCTGCTTTGCCCAAACCTTAGGCAAAAATTGATACTGTGTTACGTTGCTGTCGGCGAGATCCAAAGTGTATTCGTAGTCAACATTCTGTCCGAATGCGGTTCCGCTCAATGTAATATTCATATTACCGGGCGTGCCGTATCTTCCGCTCACGATCATCTGCTGACCTTTATAGAGATTAGGAAGCGGCGACGGATAAACTTCGCTTAATGTATTGTCGGGATAATCCAAACTTGTATTTAACAGAACGGGATTTCTGATCTTCAAATAAAATTGTGTTATGCGGCTTTCGAGTTCATCATTGCCGAGAAATTCCGCAAAGCCGTTATTTTGTGCGGCGAGTTGAGTAAGCAATTGCTGGTTTGCACCGTCACCAATTCCAAAGTTGAAAAGTAAAATATCTGTTTCTGTTTGACCGATCAGATTCTGCACATGATCAAGCAGCGGTTGCAGAGATGTAATTCCTGCCGTCGCCTGTCCATCCGTAAAAAATATGATGATGTTTGCTGTGCTGTCAGATGCAACTGCAAATTGCGGAACGGCAACATCAAAAGCGCCGGAAATGTTGGTTCCCCCGTTTGCATAGAGTCCATTTATATAATTCAGAGCATCGGTTTTATTGGTCTCATTGAACGGAACGTGCTCTGTTCTAAAACTAGTTACACTACTTGCAAAATCAACAATATTAAACATGTCCCCTTCGTTCAGATTTTCCACAATAAACTCTGAGGCATCTCTTGCCTGTACCATTTTATTACCGCTCATACTTCCGGAACGGTCAACTATCAAAGTGAAAACTTTATCAATTATATCTGTTGTGTTACCGGGATCGGGTTCGGCAACAAAAACAAAATAACCGGGGTCGTATTCATCAGGCACTAATGTATCGGGTATCATTGTACTGAAACTGAATAGTCCCAATTCATCTAAACTTAATGTGTACTGCAGTCTGTAATCCTGAACCGCACTGGCTTCCTGTATTATTATTTGAATGTGTGCATCGTAACCATTATTTGAAAATTGTGTTGTGTTGTGACTAAGCATCTGAATATTTTCGATCGTTCTGCCGGAGATCAGATCAAAATTAAATTCCTGCAGATCGAGCTGCTGAATTTGAATAAGCTGGTAATCATTGGGGTATTCGTAACTTACATTTCCGAATTCATAAGGTAGTAATTCTACATACTGCAGTTCAATAATTGTTGTTGAATC
>JAENZU010000011.1 GCA_016841125.1 Melioribacter sp.
ACTTTTAGATAATTAACATATGATTTTTGATCTTCATTGTGATTTATTGAGATGCCCATTGAGTATGAACTTCCGGGGTAATTACTCGATGAAGTTATGCCTTTAACATTTGGAGAACTTGCAAGCAGTGTTTCCATTCGTTTCGTTATTACATTTCCTTCAATACCGCCTAAATTAATTACTGCCACATCCTTATAATTGAAACCGAGATCTTTTGATGTAATGAATTTGAATTGGTGATACATAACTACCGCGGCGCTTATCATTATTGCCGATACTGTAAACTGTAAAACAATTAAAATGTTGTTTCTCCAGTTTGTTGAGCCGATTGATATTGATTTGCGCAAAGAATTTGTAATTGAAATTTTAGATAAAATTAATGCAGGATAAAGACCGGTTAGAACTCCTGTCAGCAAAGCAATTGCAACAAATAAACTTATTCTATTAAAATTTAGAAAATCCACAAGATTTAGATTCTTTCCCGTAAATTGGTTAAAGGAAGGCATAATCAACCTTACAATCAATAGACCCAATATCAGCGCTATCAATATGGACGTAATGCTTTCGCTCAAGTGCTGCTGAAGCAAATCTCTTTTTGCTGCGCCGAATACTTTTCTTGTTCCTATTTCCTTTATTCGCTTATTGGCATTGCCAATTGCTAAAATGATGTAATTGAAACATGCCGTAGCCAATATTAAAAATGCAATTGTAATTAAGATCAAATTGTTTATTGGATCCGAATCGTACATTTCGTGAATTTCAGTTAGTGGTATTGGTTCATAGCGGCGCAATTGATTTTGGGAATTTTTGCTCTTGCGCGAATTGTTATTTGCTTCTCTCCCATCAAACGCAAAACGTCGATTCATGAATTCATCTAAATCAATCGGGTGGCTCGTTTGGATATAAGTTTGGAAATCGAATAAACCCCACGAATTTTTTTGATCCTGATATCGCGGGTAAAACACAAATATATTCTCAAGCGGAATTACGGAATCGAATTGCAAAGTGGAATTTGAGGGAATGTTTTCAATTACTCCGGAAATATAATATTCCGAATACTTATCATTAAATAACAATGACAATGATTTCCCAATTGGGTTTGATTTTCCAAAATAATATTCTGCTAATTTTTCGGTGATAACTATTGAGTTTAAAGATTGAAGCGAACTTGTCGGATTTCCTCTAATAAATTTAAAAGTGAAAATTGAAAAGAAGGAGGGATCAGCCAACATAATTTCATTTGATTTAGTTTTATCACCTGATTTAAGATAGACACTATTCTCTTTGTGCAGCCGGGCAAAATTATTTAGTTCAGGTAACTCCTGTTCGAGCGATGGGCCCAATATATAGGGAGTTTTGTTTATTCTGTATTTGATATTCCCATTTTCATCGAACGTCAATCCTTCCACCCTGTAAATTTTATCAGGGTTTTTATGGAACTTGTCGAAACTCCATTCGTCCATCAGCCAAATTAAAATCAGAAATGTAGAGACAAAACCAAGTGTGATGCCCAATATATTTATTAAATGATATCCCTTGTCAAACCTGATTCTTCGAAGTGAAATCTTAATGTAATAGAATAACAGTTGAAAAATCCATAAAGGATTCTCCCAGGAAGGTTTTGTTTTTGAGGATGGACTTTTAACTGTTTCAAATTCTTTGGCTATTTGATCGGCATATCCAATTTCATTAACGGAGTATTCGAAGGCTTTCTCTTCAGACATGCCTTGAATAATTTTAGCATCGATTATGTCCAGAAGGTGCGATTCCAACTCGGCAATTTCACCATCCTCCAATTTAGCTTCACTTTGGAGTTTCCGTTTCCAATTCAGTATTGATGAATTTAGATCAAACATTGTACCCATTAGGAATTTGTAAATTGGGGAATAGGTCCGAGTATCTTTTGAAAAATTTCATCAACCTTCAGCCACTGCTTCATGTCTGAGTTCAATTCTTTTTTACCGGTAGAAGTTATGCTGTAGTATTTACGTTTTCTGCCTTCGGTAGAAATTTTCCAACTGGTAATTACAAAGCCATCCTTTTCCAGCCGGTGTAGTACAGGATAGAGCATTCCGTCTGCCCAATCGATATCACCGCCAGAAAGAGATTTAACTTTTTGAATAATTTGGTAACCGTAATTTTCCCCGTTTAGTAGAATCGCCAAGATTAAAGGTTTGGTGGAGGCTGCCGCTAAATGTCTAGAGATCATAATTTCCTCACAACATACATAAATGTTCTATGTAAAAATACATAGAGCATCTAAGTATGTCAAGAAAATTATTTTATTTTGCGTAATTGTTATTACTAAGCTTTATCATTCAATTAATTGCCTATTTGCATGCCTCCTTCAGCAGTTTGCCGTCTATAATCACTGCACAGCATTGCGTTGTATATTCAAACGGATCGCCATTATATACTGCAATATCTGCGGAGTTACCAACAGATAAACTTCCCGCTTTGGAATCGATACCAAGAATTTTTGCTGCATCAATTGTAATTGCTGCAAGCGCCTCTTCAAACGAGAGCCCGTTTGAGGCTGCTATTGCTGATTCAAATAAAACGTTTCGAACCTTGGGAACATAAGATTCGTATTCCCCCTGAATTTCAAAAAGTATTCCGGCATCTTTAAGTTTTTTGGGTGTTTCGAACGAAAGGTTTTTGGTTCGTGCCATTAGAGGGTGCAGAATAACGGGAATTCCTGCTTTCTTTATTTCATCCAGCACTAGATAAGATTCAGCCGCGCCGTCCAAAATAAATTTAAAACCGAATTCTTCCGAGAGCCTGATCGAACCCATAATATCAACCGCTGTATTTGCTGTTATGATTGCCGGCACTTCTCCGGAAAGAACTTTCAGCAGAATTTCATATTTTAAATTTTTTGGCCCGCTTTCTTTTTGCTTATAATTTTCGGCATCTAAAAATGTTTGCCGAAGCATTGCTATTCCTTTGGGTCGTGTGCCCGGAGATTTGAATTGTGATGAAACCTCATTCCCAAGTGAAAATGCAACCGCAAACACACTGTCAACAATTGATTCATTCATTGATCCATAAGTTTTCACTATCATCGTCTGACCGCTTGCAAGCGCACCGGGTGCATGTCCAGTATTCACGGTGGTTACACCAAATTGACGAAGCCAGTCCATTAGTTCTTCTTCGGGATTGTATGCATCAAAGGCGCGAAGTTCCGGCTGTATCGGATCGGAAGTTTCCAGTTGATCCTGATCGTGGGGCTGGTTGTAAATTCCGGATAAGCCGACAACCGTGTGTGCATCAATTAATCCGGGTGTTACGATTTTGCCTTCAACAATTTTGTAACCGGTTGGAATTTCAATTTCTGCCGAAGTGCCGATTTTAGTGATCTTATCTCCATCAATTAAAATTACTCCATCCCTAATTACTCCATTTTCCATCGTATAAATTTTTTCGCCCTTAACTGCGAGCTGCGCAATTGTGTTTATGCTTAAAATAATAAATAATAATAAGACGGTTAACTTAGTGCGATTTTTCATTTATTTATGAATCCCTCCGTCTAAACCATGAGAATGATTATTGGCGGGAAAAACTTTATATCCTCCAACAGCGAATTTGTGATCTTCATTAAGGGATCGGTCAAATTCCTTTTTCCCATTGATCCATGTTTCCTCTACTTTGGTGTAAACACTAAATGGATCACCGGATAAAATAATAAAGTCTGCATCTTTTCCTTTTTCAAGCGAACCGATTTTGTCATCGAGTTCAAGCATTCTAGCACCGGCAATTGTTAACGATTCAATAGCCTTTGCTTTGGAGAGACCTGCCCGCATGGCTAATCCCGCGGATCTCAAAAATAATCTCGAATCGGTGATCCAATCGTCAGTGTGAATTGCCATATCAACTCCGGCATCAATTAGCAATTTTGGAGTCTCAAATTTTAGATTGACAGCTTCAAGTTTTCCGCCGGGGGAATCGATTACGATTGCCGAACAAGGCACTTTCGCTTCGGCTATTTCTTTTGCTACTTTCCATCCTTCGCTTACGTGATGCAAAACGACTTTAAACCCGAACTCCTCTTTAAGTCGCAGAACAGTTAAAATATCATCGGCTCGATGAGTGTGGTGATGAACAATTCTTTTGCCGTCTAAAACTTCAAGCAGTGTTTCCATTCCAAGATCTCTCGGCGGAAGTTTAGTTTCATCTTCACCTGCTTCCTCTTTTTTCTTTTTATAATCGAGAGCTTTATAAAATAGATTTCGAATAATTGCTGCGGATTTTCCCCGTGTACTCGGAAACGGTTTTCCCCTCTGCGAGTTTGTGCCGTTCGCCATTTTCAATCCGCCGTAAATCTCGTTATTCTTTGAATTACGAACGAACATATCTTCAACATTATTAGCTTTGAGCGTTTTTACGTAAACGGTTTGTCCGCTCATTAAATGACCCGAGCCTGGCATGATGTTCACGGTTGTGATTCCGCCGGCACGTGCTCTGCCGAATGTTGTATTGAATGGATTTATCGCGTCTAGTATTCTCAAATCAGGATGAGTCGGTGAATCGCTGTCAAAACCCCAATCAATGCCGATGTGAGAATGTGTGTCAACTAATCCGGGTAAAATTACTTTTCCTTTTGAGTCAACAACCTCGGCATCTGCAGGAAGGCTATAAGAGTCAGCTTCCCCGACGAAATCGATTTTGTTATCATTAATTACTAAAACTCCGTTGTCATAAATTTTACCGGCTGCCGTAAAAATCTGCGCTCCTCTAAAAACTTTTAATTGAGGGAAAAGATTTGATACAAATATCGGTGATATGAGCAATAGCAAAACACCTATTAATTTATTTTTCATATTATAACGCCTTTAATTGGACAAGAGACCCAAATATAAAAAGAATTAAAATAAAACCAAGCATCCGATTCTGAGGTGTTGTAATTTTGTTGAATAAAAAAAGCTGAAACCCTAATGAAAGGGTTTCAGCCAAATCAAATTTCTAATAAATAATTTCGTTCTTAATTTTACAAATACTATTCCAGTATTTAGTTATGTTACTTAATTAATACCATTTTCTTAACAGACATAAATTCCTTGCCTGTCTCAGGATTTACCGCGCTGATCCTATAAAAGTAAACCCCGGAATTATAATTGCCGGCATTCCAATTAATTTGGTGAACACCTGCCGGTTTACTTCCATTAAATAGACTCGAAACTAATTCACCAAGAGTGTTATAAATATCAATTTTTACCTGGCTGTCATAAGGAAGTGCATATTTAATGGTTGTTTCCGGATTGAAAGGATTCGGATAATTTTGGAATAAGCCATATGACGTGGGGAGTGATTCTTGATCATTCAAGCTTTTTGGTAAAAGCTGCACGTTGAGTATCTTTTTAATGACGCTCTTACCATCGACTGCAATATAGAGATCGACCGTGGAGTTTACTGCTTCTGATATTTCACCACTTTCAAAAATTATTTGATTACCATCTGAAGCTTTAACAGTAAAAAGTGAATCATTTCCTGAAGAAGCAAATAATCTAATTTTTGAAACGTCAACTTTAGCTTTAGTAAATGTATCTGTTAAATCAAGGGAATCAATAGAACCCCCGTAAATATCAACTAATTCGGGAATTTCAAAGTCTTCGAATTCAACGTCGGCTATATCCTTCATCTCTAAATTATAAACATTAAAACTATTCAAGTTTAATTGATCAACATAAACAACCGGTTCTGAATCCATTGAGATTTTTGCATTGAACGAATCACCCAATTCGAAATCTATATCGTTTTCAATCGCTGCTCTTTCCCTATAATCAGATTTGTCGGATTGCGGTAAATTTAGCAGTTTTCTGAGTTCGGAAACCGGCATGTTCATTTCATCATTTTTATCGAGATAAATTGTGAAAGATTCCTCTTCGGCACTTGGTGCAACAGCAAAAGGATTCGATAGAGGTTTGTTTGACGCAGTTGTTAAAGTGAGATTATCAAGTTCAAACGCGTTCAATGATGTCCCATCAAGGTAGAATGCAATGAACCTATTCGCGTCCAAAGCCTGCGGTAATTCGATAGACCAATTTTGTGTTCCGCTTAAAGCACCGCCGTTATTGAACGAAACAAGTCCGCCCCCGTAATTAATGTAGCTGATCTTAGGGCTGCCGGAAATTACTTTAGTAGTAAAGCTCAACAAATAGCGTGTCCCTACAACCATGGTTTCGCTTAAACTTGCAAGCAGCAGGGGTCTGTTGCTTGATGAACCCGCAGAAGTGATTCTCATCAATCCATCAAATTGATTTCCAATCGGATTGGTCGAGTTTACTCTAAACGAATAGGAGGCATTTCCGTAAGTGTTGCTTACCGACCAAAAGCCGGTTGTCCCTAATTCAAAATCGCCGTTGTTCACAATGTTTACGTAAGTTAATTGGAGCACCGTAAGTGTTGCTCCGTTTGATACAACAGAACCAAGGCTGTTGGATACACGGCAGCTGAATACTGCACCATTATCACTTAGTGATGTTGAAGAAATTGAATATGAGGATGATGTAGCCCCGTTTATATTTGAACCGTTTCTCAACCACTGGTAACTTAAAGGGGTGGTGCCGGTAGCGGTTATGTTGAAAGTAACGGGATCACCTTCAGTTACGGTACGCCCAAGCGGTTGGGTGGTAATTAGCGGGGGCGTTCCGGAACTGGAATGATTAATTATTGATACGTCATCAATTTGAAAAGCGCCGGTCGACGTTCCGTCTATATAAAATGCAATAAAATTATTTGCTTGAGATGCAGAATTTACGGTAAAGTTCCATGTTTGAGAACCATTTAACGGACTACCATTATTAAAGGATTCAACACCGTTGCCGTAATTGATATAAGAAATTTTGGGCGTTCCGGAAACTACTTTTGTTTTAAATTCAATTATGTAAGGCTGACCAATAATAAAATTTTCACTTAAATTTGTATAAAGCAGCGGGCGGCTATTTGCAGTTCCGGATGAACTAACTATCATTCGAAGATCATAACTTCCTGAAATAGGAGTAGTTGAATTTGCATAATAATTGTAACCGGCATTTCCGAATGTATTACTGACAATCCAATTGCTATTGTTTCCGCTTTCCAAATCTCCATTGATAACAATATTGTTCGGACTAATTGATTGAACTGTCAGCAATGCTTCTTGAGATGTTACACTGCCCTCTGAATTGGAAACTACACATGAAAATCTGCTGCCATTATCTGAGGCTGATACTCCAAGAGTGTAAGAGCTTCCCGTAGCTCCGGCAATGTTAACACCGTTTCTTTTCCACTGATAGCTTAGAGGTGAACTGCCTGATGCAGTAACTGAAAATGTTACTGCAGACCCGATTGTTGAAGTCTGACTCACCGGCTGAGTATTTATCACCGGAGGACTTGCGCTGCCATTAAGAGATATAGAAATATCATCAATTGCAAATGAACCTGTTACTTTACCATCAATATAAAGCGCCAGATACCTGTTTGCCTCTGTTACCGGATTAACATTGAATGTCCAAGTTTGAGTTCCGGAAATTGCAGTTCCGTTGCTAAAAGGCACAGGTCCTTGCCCATAGTTTATATATGTAATATTTGGCGAACCTGACAGCACTTTTGTTTTTATCAAAATTGTATAAGAACTGCCGACTCTCAACGGCTCTGAAAGATCCGCAAGAATAAGAGGACGATTATCCGAAGTTCCTTTTGTAAGGATTTTCACAACCGCATCGTAAGTGCCGTTAATTGGACTGCTGCTGTTGGGCAGGAATGAATAAACTGCGCCTCCGTAAGAATTACTTGAAGACCAAAAAGAAAGTGTGCCTGATTCAAAATCACTATTTTTGACAATATTAACACCACCGTTCTGTAGTACTGTTAAAATTGCATCTGTGCTTGTAATACTTCCGGAACTATTCGAAACAACGCATGAGTATTTTGCTCCATTATCGGAAATTGTTGTAGCCGGGGTTGTGTATGAAGAATTAGTAGCTCCGTCTAAGTTTACATTGTTGCGTTTCCATTGATAACTTAAAGGTGTAGTACCGGTGGCAGTGACTGTGAATGTGGCTGTTTGCCCCGCAATTACGGTTTGATTAGCAGGCTGAGAAGTAATTGATGGGGAAGCTGCATTAACAGTTAGAATTGCATTGCTGCTTTTAATGCTTCCATAACTATTAGAAACCGTTACGGAAAATTTAGCTCCATTATCAGCGACTACTGTTGCCGGCGTTGTATAAGAAGAATTTGTAGCACCAAAAATCATTACATCATTTTTATACCACTGATAATTAAGCGGCGAAGTTCCGGATGCAGTTACTGTAAAACTTGCCGTCTGACCGGCTTGTACTGAAGCATTTTGCGGCTGAGCAGAAATTGATGGCGGAGAAGTTGAAACTACTCTGAATATAGAAACGTCGTCAATTTGAAATGCCCCGATACTTCTGCCGTCCATGTAGAATGCTAAAAAGTCGTTGGCTTCTGCTGCAGAATTTAAATTAAACAGCCAAGTTTGATTTCCCGATAGGGGGTTCCCGCTGTTAAACGTTTGCAAACCGTTACCATAATTAATAAACGAGACGGTGGGGTTGCCCCATTTAACACGTGTATTAAATTTAATTAAGTATGACTGACCAACTATCATTTTTTCGGAAAGATTAGCATAAAGCATTGGTCTGCTGTTGGATGTTCCGGAGGATGTAACAGCCATAATCATATCATAATTGCCGGTAATCGGCAAACTTGAGTTTACATAAAAGTTGTAACCGGCTCCGCCGAAAGGGTTATCTATTGCCCACCAATCGCGATTGCCGGACTCAAAATTTCCATTCTTTACGATATTAACACCGCTGTTAGAGAGCACAGTTAATAAGGCGCTTTCGGATATAGCATCTCCCTGGGCGTTATACACATAACATGAATATAGTGCGCCGTTATATGTGTCTGTAGTTGGAGGTGTTGTATAAGTTGGGCTGTTGGCTCCGCTAATATTTATTCCATTTTTTCTCCACTGATAAGTAAGGGGCTGAGCGCCGCTTACACTAATCGAAAACGTTGCGGTCTCACCTGCCAGTACTGTCTGGTCTATAGGCTGTTTATAAATAACCGGGAACAGTTCATCGACAGCTTTATTTTCGAATATCCATAATTTTTTGTTATACCAGCCTATTGAAACAATGTCCAAATCTCCATCATTATCAATATCTACCGGCAGAGTCCCAATATGATGATCAATAATATTTTTCGAATCGGAATCAACAACATGCTGTCTCCAGTAAAGACCTCCGTTTCTATTTTCGAATACAATAACTCTATTTACAGAAGGACCTCTGTGTTCACCCAAAACAATATCCGGGTCACCATCATTGTCAAAATCCTCAGTATTCATACTAAAGCCCTGTCCTTCAACAGTGCCTATAATATGCCGTGTCCATGGTGTAGTCGGGTTTACAGGTGCTTCGAACCAAATTAAGTATGTTCCGTTTTCTAGTCCTATTACTGCATCAAGTCTGTTATCACCATTAATATCAACTAATGCGTTTCTATCCGGCACTGCTCCGGGAGCGATATCTGATATTGTGCCTATGTTATAAGCAGTCCAGCTTCCGCCATTATTCTTAAGCCAAATTGTGCCTAAGAGAATATCAGTATTACCGTCCCTATCGATATCACCGGTATTTAAATCCTCCATTTGTGTGGCAGAACTCAAAGTAGAAAAACTCCATGTTGTACCGGATGGATTACTTGGAACTCTCACACTTTGAAGACCGCCTCCGCCGTTATGCCAGGAGAGTGCAATTTGATTTCCGCTTCCGAAATCGCTAATGACACTCCCTTGCAGAAAATCGCCGGTGCCGCCTGAAGAAATATTTGTAAAGATTGTAAAATCACCGTTGCCATTATTTCTTGCCCATGCTAGTTTATTGTTTGCAACCGCTCCTAACCCTTGTGTACCGAAAATGTCCAAATCCCCATCTTGATCAAAATCATAAACTACGGATGCAGAGTTCAAAGGTGAGCCTATAGTTTTTTTAATCCAAGCTCCGTTTGCGGATCCGGGATTTTTCCACCACCAGCCTCCGGCAACAATGTCGGAAAGACCATCCCCGTCCAGATCTTCAGCTAAGACTGACATAGCATTATAAGCCAGCGCACCGTCTATAAGAAAACGCTGCCATGTATCAAGCGGCATTCCAGGGTCTAAAGTGTTTTTCCATAAATTTAATGGGGCATTCTCCCAGCTAACTGCACTCAAAATATCCAGGTCACCGTCGTTATCAATATCTCCGATTTTTCCCTTATACATACTTTTGTAATCTAATGTTGTCGTCGTCCAGCTTGATCCATTACCGTTATTATATAAAGCCATAACCCTCGGATTGGGTGCTCTTAATGAATTCCCTACAATAATATCGAGATCGTTATCTCTGTCAATATCACCAAGCTGAAGCGTGTGGCAATAATCTACAATAGCGATTTCTTTTTTTAGCCATGCGGTCTGACCGCCGCGCGGGTTGTTTGATGAATACCATGTAACATAGTAGCCGGCTTTTTCGGAATGTGAATAGACAACATCCGGTTTCCCGTCTTTGTTAATATCCCCAACTTCAACCATTACGCTAAAATCTTGCCAGGCATTTGTGTTGTCGGAATACCATTTAGAATCAATGGCATATTCCGTCCAGGTATCAGTTCTAGCGTTTGCAGGGTTTTTAAGCCAAAATCCGTTTAAGACAACATCGGTCCGTCCGTCCCAGTCAATATCACCAATTGCCATCCCTTCACGTTCGCGTATCGTTATCAATCGCTGTGTCCATGATGTCGGGTTATTCTGAAAATAAATTCCCAATCTCTCCTTAGACCTAACAGCGATATCCAGCTTTCCATCATAATCAAAATCGTCAACTTTTATATCTTTAACTTCGCTTGCAGTTGAAACTGTACCGACATATCTTTCTATCCACCCTGAAGCTGCATTCCCTCCGGGATTTAAATAGTAGTAAACCTGAGCGCTATTATCGTTTCCCCGGCACGTTACAATATCAAAGTCACCATCTTTATCTATATCTGCAAGTACTACATCATCACCAAAATAATTTTTACCAGTTGCAATTGAATATTTGGTCCACGAAGGATATTTGTACCAAGTTAAAACTCCGTCATAAACTAATCCTCTATTACTCCCCCATGTATGCACAACCACATCATCAAATCCATCTCCGTCTATATCTCCTATTGCGGTTCTTCCGGCTGCGTTAGGATCAATAACCGTGAGATTGAAATTCACATTTGCTGCTGCTGCATTTGTAAAGCAAAGTATAATAGTCAATGCTAAGAGCAAAAAGCTGCTTTTTTTGAGCTTGAAGAATGAGTTACTTTTCATCATACAGATCCACTTTATTTAGTGTTAAAAAAAATGTACATCATTAAATATATTAAAAAGATATCTTATATCCTTATGAATTGAGATTAATTAATTGTAAAGTGGACAATGGGTCTTGTGCGTTTTTGCAAAATGCGAATTAACCGTTTTTTGAACACCCTCTAACGTGTACAACTACTATTTTGCGATAATCTATTAATAGGTCATTTTCAAGAAAAATTAAAAAAAGTAATTTATTTGTCATAAATTTATCTAATACAAGTTAATTTTTTTTGATATAATTCAATTATCATTCAGTTAATAACATATAGTCTTATCCTATCTTCTTTAAATAGTTTGCTACTCTTTATTTGATAGTGTAATTTAAAATTAAAATCTAAAAATGAGAAACAAAGTACTTTCACCGCCGATAAGAATTGCACTTGCCTATTTGATCATTGGTGGATTATGGATTTTATTTAGTGATAATTTTATTGAATCCTTAAATTTAAAAGAAAGCTTCCATCTCCCTCTACAAACTTACAAAGGATGGTTCTTTGTAACTGTTACCGCACTACTGCTCTATTTTTATATCCGCAAACTTTTCAATTTACTCCGCAAAGAGAATGAAGAATTAAAAATAACCAAAAGCGAATTTGCGAAAGAAAAAAAATTACTAAAAAGTATTACAGAAACATCCCCGATAGGAATAATGGTTTCCGATACTAACGGGAAAATATTTTTTGCCAATACCTTTGCAGAAAACTTACTGCAGCTAGAAAACGATGAAATAACCGAAAGAACTTACAACGATCCTAAATGGGAAATAACCTATTTCAATGGCGATTATCTTCCCGAAGACGAAATGCCTTTTAGAAAAGTGATGAACACTGGAAAATCATTTTTTGGGATCGAACATAAAATTTTACTTCCGGATGGATCAAAGATATTTTTGCATGTTAATGCGTCACCTATAATTGAAAAATCCGGAGATATCAGCGGTGTTGTTTCAACTTTAGTTGACGTAACTGAGAATATTAGTTCTGCACAAAAGCTAAGAGAATCAGAAGAGTTATTGGAAAACTTCTTCACCAGTTCGATGGATGGATTTTACATTTCGTTGCTCGACTTTCCCATCAGGTGGGATGAAAAATCAAACAAAGATAAACTATTAGATTATATTTTTAGTCACGAAAGAATAGTAAAAGTTAACGACGCTTTAGTTGAGCAGTATAACTCTAAAAAAGAGGAAATGATTGGGATGGTTCCCATCAAAAGTTTTAAGCACGATATTGAAGAAGGAAAACGAGGCTGGTTTAATTTATATGAGAAAGGACAGACCCGCGTTGTTACCGAAGAAATGAAAATGGATGGATCCACAATGTGGGTTGAAGGCACATATAAACTTCTTTATGATGCTAAAAAATATATCCGCGGTCATTTTGGAATTCAAAGAGATATTACTAATAGAGTAAAATTTGAGAAAGAGCTGATTGATGCTAGAAATAAAGCGGAACAATCGGAAAAACTGAAGTCTGAATTCCTTGCCCAAATGTCGCATGAAATTAGAACACCTCTTAATATTGTTATTAGCTCTTCTGAGTATATTAAAAACGAACTCTACGAAAAGTCAGATGATGATTTACGGACACTTTTTTATGGTATTCAGAGCGCAGGCAAAAGGTTGATTGTTACTATTGATCAAATACTGCAGATGTCTGAAATTCAAAGCTCCACATACGACTTTAATCCAAGAAACCTTGATTTGATGAAGGACGTGGTGAATCAGATTGTAGATCAATTTAAAAGTTTAGCTCTATCAAAAGGATTAGAGTTTGATGTTGAAAATAAGCTGACAGAATCCAGAATAATTGCCGATAAAGATTCTGTTGAGCAGATAATCTATAACCTTATTGACAATGCTATTAAATATACATCCGCCGGCACTGTTAAGGTAATTTTAGAAAACTTATCCGGCAAAAAATCCATTAGTGTTAAGGATACAGGGATTGGAATCTCGGATCAATTTATTTCAAAATTGTTCGATCCGTTTACTCAAGAAGAACAGGGATACACGAGGAAGTATGAGGGAAACGGACTTGGGCTGGCTCTTGTAAAAAGATATTGTGAATTGAATAATGCAGAAATAACCGTTGAAAGTAAAAAGGGAGTTGGAAGCACTTTTAAAGTAGTATTCTAGCTTCACCAAATTGGATTTGCTTAAATTTACAAATTCATTTCAAACTGCTATCTTTTATCTAAAAAATAATTTATTTGAAAATTATATCAAGGTAGTTGATTATGTTTATCGGTCATTACGGTATAGGGTTTGCGGCTAAGAAAATAGATAATAAACCTTCACTAGCTACATTATTTTTTGCTTCACAGTTTATTGATCTTTTGTGGCCCATACTTCTTCTTTTGGGTTTAGAGAAAGTTGAGGTTGATCCCGGCAATACGGCATTTTCGCCGCTGAATTTTGTCTACTATCCTTTTTCGCACAGCGCTTTCGGAGTTCTAATTTGGGCTATAGTTGTCGGTGCAGTTTATTATTTAATAAAGAAAAATTTAAAAACATCTCTTTTACTCGCAGTACTTGTAATGAGTCATTGGGTGCTGGATCTTCTTGTTCATAGACCTGATCTGCCAATCCTGCCGTGGAGTCAATTGAAAGTAGGTTTCGGAATATGGAATTCGGTTATTTTATCGGTTCTGCTTGAAGGTGCCGTGTTTATTGGCGGAGCTTATCTCTACAGTAAATATACAAAGGAAAAAAACGCCAAAGGCAAGTATGGTTTTTGGGGGCTAGTAATTTTTCTTGGAGTAATTTATTTGATGAATATTTTTGGTTCTCCACCTCCATCAGCCGAAGCAATAGCATACGTAGGCTTTTCTCAATGGCTTATTGTTTTGTGGGCTTATTGGATTGATAAAAATAGATTACCTATATAAGATCGACTATAATTTCGAAAGGATGTAGAACATATACAACATTTCGCATGATATCTGTTTACACACATCATCATGCTTTTTTATTTCAAGCGGAGTAGAATCGAACTCTTTCGGATCTTGATACGTAAGATTAAAAGTTTTTGTTGCGCCCTCCAGCGAAGGCCAGTCAAGTTCGGGTTCCTTACAAATTACAACAGTAGTATAGCGTGTAGAGGGATTGAACTCGTGAAAATAAATCTTTGAAAAACATCGTATCGGTTTAATACTTTGGGAATAGTAAACCGAATACGTCGGATTATCTGTTTCATCTAATTTAAATATTTCCAATCCGGTTCTTTCCAGGGCACTTATCACTTTCGGGTTAAAGGCAGATGTTTTTATTCCGCCGGAAAATGATTTAATACTATTCAAATCGAAATAGTCGGCAGCTATTTGTGCCCATATCTGAGCAAAGTGACTCCTTCTTGAATTACATCGACAGATAAAAATTAAATTAGCACAATTCGCAGATTCTTTGCACTTAGCAATATGAATAGCAAGTGCATTTAAATGCTCCCGCCGTTCAGCATCAATCAAATCAAATTCACTTAGCCGTGAGTCTATATATTCAGTTAATGCTTGATTGATTAGAGTTTTCACTAATAGATATTTTCCTGTTTTAAACTATATCAATCATATTTTAAACAATGCAAAGTTCGGAAATATTGAAATATGAAGTTTTCAACAAGGTTGGGGTGGCTGAAAATTTTATTCAACCCAAATTTGTAATCCCGCTAGTTATCGGAAAGATTGATCGACTAATATTTTTTAAGTGCTTGGCTGCATTATTAGTAAAAGAAAATCTATTGCCGGGGCCTGTTTCCACAAGCCCAAGAAAATCTAAGCTGGGATTAAATACTAATCATTTAAAAATTTATTTAACTACTAAGTAATTTTAAATTTTTCCCAAAAACAATCTGGATTCAGTATTACCTTAGAAGATTAACAATTCAAACGAACTGTGAAAGCTTACTTAAATAGTAGCTGCAATTTTTCTAAAGTGAAATCCATAAACAGAAAGCGTCATTGCAACAGAAAATTTTTTAGGATATCTGAATAAACTCAAAATAAAAAGTTTCCAGAAATACTTATTTCCTTTCTCGAACACTCCGAGAATAATGAGCAATTTAAAGAAAGCTTTTAATTCAGCCATAGTTAGTTTCTGCGATTTCCAAGGCGGGAACTTGTAATTTTCCAAAAACTGTTTCATCCTTTTGTAATATTCTTCGGGCGAATAGATAGTCTGAATTATTTTAGTGTAACCCCGCATTAAAGAACTATAACTCATTTTAGGTATAAAATTTATGGATGCGTCAACGTTGTTGCCGCTCCAACTGTCGAGCAGCCTGTTTTCAATTTTCAACCTCTTGAACAGTTTGGTGCCGGTTGGTGCGTTCAGTACCCCTACCATTGCGGAGGTGATCCCGCTTTGTCTAATGAAATTGATCTGCTGATCAAAAATATTTGGCGGATCATTATCAAAACCTACTATAAATCCGCCCGATACTATCAATCCTTTTTTCTGCAGCATTGTAACTGACTCAACTAGATTTCTGCGCTGCTTCTGATTTTTTCCGCATTCAGTTAAGCTGTCATCATTGGGAGTTTCAATACCGATAAAGATATTAAAAAAGCCGGCAGCCACCATTAAATCTATCAGCTCTTCATCGTCAGCCAAATTTATCGATACTTCGGTTACAAAGAAAAACGGGTATTTTCTGTTTTGCATCCACTCAACTACAGCAGGCAGAATTTCATTTTTCAGTTTAACTTTATTGCCGATAAAGTTATCATCCACTATTGAAATACCGCCGCGCCAGCCCAAGTTGTAAAGTGTATTTAACTCATTAATAACCTGCGCCTTAGTTTTTGTCCGCGGATATCGTCCGTTGAGCATAGTGATACTGCAGAATTCACAGTCGTAAGGACAGCCGCGGGAATACTGCAGACTCATTGATGCATACTTTTTTATATCAAGCAGATCCCAGCGCGGAGTAAGTGTTTTAGTAATATCAGGAAATTGATCTGTTGAATAAACATATTTAGGTGTTCCATTTTCAAGATCGTTTAAAAACTGCGGCAGTGTAATTTCTGCTTCATTAAGTACAAAGTGATCAATGCCGAGAAAATCCTTTTGTTGAGTTGTTGCAAGGGGTCCGCCTGCAATTATTTTGGTATCGGCTTTATTGCATCTAAGAATTATCTCCTTAAATGAATTTATGTGAATATTCATTCCGCTCAGAAAAACATAATCAGCCCAATAAATATCGGCATCTAATAATTTCGAAACATTCATATCAACAAGTTTAAGTTCCCAGTCTTCGGGGAGCATTGCCGCAATTGTTATCAAACCAAGGGGCGGTTCGGCAGACTTTTTAGATACAAACCTCAGAGCCTCTTTAAAACTCCAAAATGTTGAAGGGGTTTCGGGGTATATTAATAGTACTTTCATTTTAATTCTCCGCTAAATTGATGGATCACATGCGCGAGTTTTAACATTTATATTATGCCAAAAAATTTTATTTTGATTTGTAAAAGAATTGTAAAAACGGAACCGGCGTATTTGTAGATGCTTTATAAATAAAGGATATTTGAAACACTTAACAAATTACTTTTAAATGTTTACAGCATAAGCATGAAAAGAAAATTTTACAACGTCTATAATATTCTGATCTTAATTACAGCCAGCCTGGTATGGCTTAGTCTGCTTGGTCTGTGGATCTACTGGTATGTGTCGAATTATCTGATCTTCGAAAAAGTTGGCGACCAGCTTTCACCTCAAATTGTTTTGGACGGACAGAATGTTGCCGTTTTTGTGGGGGGACTTATACTGCTGGTTGGAATTTTTGTACTGATGGGCATGATATTAAGGCATCTCAATGTTCAGCTAAAAATGAACAGCATGTACGATAATTTTATTGCAAACGTAACGCACGAATTGAAGTCTCCGCTTTCATCAATACAGTTGTATCTTGAAACAATGAGCAGCAGAGATGTCCCTTTATCAAAACAGAAAGAGTTTATTGAATTGATGAATAAAGATACTACGCGCCTTAAAAATTTAATTGATTCAATATTAGAAATATCGGCGCTTGAGCAGAAAAAAATTGCGCATGATTTTCACGTGGAAACTATAGGCCCGATTGTCAAGGCTATATTGAAAGAAAGTGTTGATATCTCCAGGCTGCCGGAAGATTCTGTTATTATTAATGGAGTTGGGAATTGTAAATGTGTTGTTGACCGGAACGCTATGAAAATTGTCTTCGATAATTTAATTGATAACGCCAAAAAGTATTCTCTGGAAAAAACAAAAATTAAAGTTGAAATGGACTGCGGAGAAAAATATTTTTCGATTAGCATTACCGATAATGGAATAGGTATCGCACCAGGCGATCAAAAAAAAATATTCAATAAATTTCAGCGTTTGACGAATGCAAATGTACCTAATGTGAAAGGGACCGGACTCGGACTCTACTGGGTAAAGCAAATAGTGAAATATCACGGAGGCAGCATTTCGATTTTTAGTGAGGGCGAATACAAAGGAACCACATTTAAAATTGATCTGCCGATTTATTTGAAATCTAGAAATTTCTTTGTAAATCGTTTACTGAAAGGATCTGAAAAAAGAAAAAATCAACGGGATAATTGAAATGACTGAGATAGATTATTCAAATTGCAAAATTTTACTCATTGAAGACGAAGAAAGTCTTGCGATAGGACTTGAATACAATTTAACAGAGGAAGGCTTTATCGTCACATGGGCAAGAGATGGGCGCGAAGCTTTAGTGCAGATTGAGAAGGCAGAGTTTGATCTCATAATATTAGACATTATGCTGCCTTACCACGATGGCTTTGAAATTGCCGCAATTGTGAGAGAGAAAAATCCGCAGCTGCCAATTTTAATGCTTACTGCACGGACATCTGCGCAGGATAGGGTTAAAGG
This sequence comes from Melioribacter sp., assembly GCA_016841125.1. GTDB lineage: Bacteria > Bacteroidota > Ignavibacteria > Ignavibacteriales > Melioribacteraceae > JAENZU01. Next base: position 18,267 of record JAENZU010000011.1, read on the forward strand.
ACTAGAGCTGGGTGCAGACGATTATCTCACCAAACCTTTTCACTTAAAAGAACTTTTACTTCGCGTTAAGGGAATGCTCAAAAGAAAGAAGTGGTATAAAAATATTACTGTAGAAAACGCTGTTTACAAATTGGGTGAATATTCAATCGATTTTGAAAAGCTTGAATGTAAAAATGAAACCGAGAAATTTGCATTAACCCAGAGGGAAGCAATGGTTCTTAAATATCTTGTGGTTAATGAAGGAAGAATTATTT
>JAENZU010000645.1 GCA_016841125.1 Melioribacter sp.
GAGATACATCCATAATATGTAATAGAGTAGCTTTCAGTATATCAAGATTTAGATCATCAGCAAGTTTAATACCCTCTTCTGCGTAGTAAAGACTTAATTGAGGATGAACCATTCTAATTTCCCAGCGTAACCACTTAAGGATCACTACTCTTTCTTCATCCTCGGTACCCGGCAAAACGGTCATTAAACTGTCTGCGTATTCTGTAAAAACTTGTGCAAAAGTTTCTGAAATTAAAATTATTATTATGAAAAGTATTCTATGCATCAAATATCATTAGCCTTTATTCAACTACCGAATTTCTTATTTTATAAACTTTAGAGTAACTTGCTAAATAAATAAAATTTAATTTTTTAATATATTTTATAATCAAATGATTAACAAATGAAGATTGGAGATAAATGTAATGGCAGAAAGACTTATTGAATGTGTACCGAATTTTTCAGAAGGAAGAAACCTAGATATTATTAAACAGATTACAGATACTATCGAATCGGTTGACGGCACAAAATTATTAGATGTGGACCCGGGAGCAGATATGAACCGGACTGTTGTTACTTTTGTCGGGTCGCCCAAAAGTGTAAAAGAAGCTGCTTTCAAAGCAATTAAAAAAGCTTCTGAATTAATTGATATGAGTAAACACAAAGGTTCTCATCCAAGGATGGGCGCAACAGATGTATGTCCATTTGTTCCGGTAAGCGGTGTTACAATAGATGAATGTGTGGAACTATCAAAAGAAGTTGCTGAAAGAGTTGGTGAGGAATTGAAAATTCCGGTTTATCTTTATGAAAAATCAGCACAAAAACCTGAGCGGGAAAATCTTGCATTTATACGGCAGGGTGAATATGAAGCTCTCGAAGAAAAGTTAAAAAAAGATGAGTGGAAACCGGAATACGGACCTTCGGAGTTCAACGCTAAAAGCGGCGCCACCGTTATAGGAGTAAGAGAATTTTTAATTGCTTATAACATTAACCTAAATACGAGAGAACCTCTTCATGCGACCGACATAGCTTTTGAACTGAGAGAAAAAGGTCGTTCTGCCAGAAAGAAAATAGACAGCAAATTTTATTTTAAACGAACAGAAATATTGAAGTATGAAGATGGCAGCTACCCCTGTGGTGATTGTGAATTCGTAGGTAATTCAATTGAAGAAACTATCGAGCATTGTTCGAAAGAACATAATTACGATCTTGAACATTTATTAAAATTAAATGGTATCGACACTAAAAATCCCGAGGGTGAATCAGTTAAAAAGCCGGGATTATTTGATTACTGCAAAGCAATTGGATGGATGGTTGAAAAATATGACCGTGCACAAATATCAATTAATCTTACCAATTACAAAGTAACCTCAATGCATCATGTGTTGGAAGCAACACTTAAACTTGCAGCCGAAAGAGGCTTGCTGGTTACAGGCAGCGAAATTGTGGGTATGGTCCCCTATCCTGCTTTACTTGAAACCGGAAAATTTTATCTAAAGCAGCAGAGCCGATCGACCGGTGTTCCAGTAAAAGATATTCTTAAAACAGCCGTTCAATCGCTAGGTTTAACTGATGTGGCTGATTTTGACATTGAAGAAAGAGTACTCGGTTTACCAAATTTTTCTGCAAATGATTTAGTTGAAATGAAAGTCAATGATTTTGTTGACGAAGTTTCCCGTGAATCTCCGGCTCCCGGAGGGGGATCAATCGCAGCTCTTTCAGGGGCACTGGGAGCAGCCCTTTCATCGATGGTGGCTAACTCATCATCCTGTACACGGGGAACTTTGGATGTAGATAAAATTTTGGTCCCCACCTCTGACAAATGTCAGGAAATAAAAGCCGCACTTGTAAAAGCAGTTGATGATGATACAAACGCCTTCAATAGTTATATGAACGCAAGGCGAATGCCTAATAACACTAACGAAGAGAAAGAAAAAAGAAACACTGCAATACAGGAGGGCTTGAAAGAAGCAGTGCTTGTTCCATTGAATACAGCAAAGTTAAGTCTCGAAGCAATTGAAACGGCAGCTGTAGTTATTGAACACGGTAATCCTAATTCGATTACTGATGTCGGAGTTGGTGCGCAAGCAGCATATACCGGAGTGATCGGCGGAGTTTACAATGTGCTTATCAATCTGAAAGATATTAAGGACGCTGA
>JAENZU010000646.1 GCA_016841125.1 Melioribacter sp.
CATTAAAATCTGCGATTAAAAATCCATCCGTCGCCGATTCAAAAATTGCCCTATGTTTCTCTTCACTATAACTTAAAGCTTTTTGAACGGCATATTCTTTAGTTTGATCACGGAAGACAAGAACCACTCCAATAACATTCCCATCTTCATCCTTTATCGGTGCCCCGCTATCGGCAATCGGTATTTCCTTTCCATTCTTTGAAATTAGTTCTGTATGGTTTGCTAACCCTATAATTTTACCTTCTCTTAAAACCTTTTGCGCCGGATTTTCAACAACTTCCTTTGTATTTTCATTTAATATTTTAAATACTTTTTCGAGATCAACGCCTATTGCTTCCTCTTCAGTCCAACCGGTTAATTGTTCAGCGATTGGATTTAACTGCTGAACCATACCTTTTTCATCAGTAGTTATAACTGCATCACCTATACTGTAAAGAATGGTTTTGAATTTTTCAAGGGCGGTTCTATACTCTTGCTCCTGCAAAAACAGAGATTGGTAAATATTTTTTTGGCGAGCAGAGTAAATGAATGCTAATCCTCCCACGGCAAATAGAATTAATAAAAGAGCAAATACAATTATAGTGGCTGAACGAAATCCCAATTCAGAAAATATTTCCTCTGTATCAATTTTTGCTATCATATACCAGGGTGATTCCGGGATCTCTGAAATAAATGAGAGTACTTCGATATTTCGATAATCATTACCTATTGTTAAACCCCTCTCACCTAAAACTGCTTTAACAGCGGGTACTTTTGTTTGAGTCAAAGGAATTCTTAATTTAACCGCAGAATTTTTTATATGTCTAAGTTCGTTAAGAAACAGAACGCTGTCTCCCTCCTGTTTAAAAATAAGAGTCTCGGCTGTTTTGCTTTTTGCAGGCCAAACTTCAATCAAAGGATAAAAATAATCATCGGGATCTACTCTTAGTATTAAAACTGCAAGTATCTTTCCATCATCCGAAATCAGCGGGGTAATAATATCATAATGGATTTCTTTTGTTAAAGGATCTATGTAGAGGTCTGTAAGTTTTATTTGCCTCGAATTAGCCGATGCAATTATTGTAGAGACGGGTATAAAAGTAGAATCCGGACTTTTGTTCCCCAATTGCAAAATAAGGTCTCCGCCTGGCGAGGTAATAAGAACATCGCCATAATTATAGTTTGACTTTACCAAATCCAACCTATAAACTAAGTCTTTTTTATATGAATAATCGCGTGGATTTTTCGCCCACTTTTCAACTAGATCGATAAAAGAAGGTGATTTGGAGATTACTGTTATATCACTTAGCCGTTCTTTACGCCATTCGACTATTTGATTGATCTTCAATTCAGAGATAACTTTGAATTCTTGCCTCTTATCATTATGAATTAATTTCACCTGATAGTCGTAGTAGAAATATCCGCCGCCGAAAATCAGCAGCAAAATAAATATCCCCAAAAATATTATATAACCTCTTTTGATATTTTGCGAATTATTCATGTTACTATTTTTCATCCCATTTCCTGCTTTTTTAAAAAATCATCACTCACTAATCTTGCTTTATTTTGATCATACAAACTGCTTAAAATGAATATCTGAACTACTTTCAATTTATTGTTATTTAACTGTTTAAATTCAATACAATTATAGCATGCTTTTGAAATTTCATTGCTCATCATATATTTTTATTGATCGTAAATTTAAAAGTGCTTCCTTTCCCTAATTCTGATTCCACCCAAATCTTGCCGCCATGTCTTTCAACTATTCTTTTGCAAATTGCCAGCCCTATTCCGGTTCCCTCGTATTTACCCTTTGCATGAAGTCTTTCAAAAATCTCAAATATTCTATTATAAAATTGAGACGCTATACCCATTCCATTATCTTTTACAGCAAACTGATAATAATTCTCAAATGAATTAACCGATATAATAATTCTGGGACTCTCTTCACCTTTGTATTTAATTGCATTGACAATAAGATTCTGAAAGAGCCTGCTGATCTGGGAGGCATCAACTTTAAGTTCCGGTAATTCTTGGTGGGTTACAACGGCACCGGTTTCATCAATTTTACTTTTCATATTTACAATTGCATGCCCAAGCAAAAGGTTAAGGTCCGCACTCTCAAATTCTTTACCTTTCGTTGAAACTCTTGAA
>JAENZU010000647.1 GCA_016841125.1 Melioribacter sp.
CCGAACCCGATTCACTTGGAAATATAAGGGGCATCTATGTAGAAGTTGATACCACAATCAGCGGTAATCCCTTTAAGTATTATGTCTATAAGCCTGGTGATCCCAATGCAATTTACAATGCTTCATTCAGCTTTGTAGGTGTAGGTAAAGGAGACTATTTGAAAGAGAGTCTCGGTAAATATAGATTCGTCGGTATCGGAAACGGAAGCTATTTGCCCGTTCAATTTCTTCCGCTTCCTGAACTGCGGCAGATGGGCAACATCGTTTTGGATGCGGAACCTTGGGAGGATGTAATTCTTCAGCTTGAATTTGCAGGGAGTTTGCTGGATAGAAATAAGCTATCCGATTTGGATGATAATGAAAACTCGGGTTATGCCAGAAATGCTTACTTGCAGATCAAACCGAAATTAATTGAAATCGGTAATGTATCGCTTGGCAAAATCGGGTTAAGCTACAAAGACCGGTTCATCGAAGAACGCTTCCGTTCTTTGGATAGAATAAATAGTGTGGAATTCGGCAGAGACTATAATGTGCAGAATGATCTTACCGCCGATGAAGTTTTACGGGAGATTGGTCTCAATCTTATTCCTGTTGAGCAATTAAGAATAAATTCGAAATACGGTTTCTTAAGTAAGGGGAATAATTTTAAAACTAAAAGGTATTTGTCCGATGTTTCTCTAACCGAGAAAAACAGTTACGATGTTAAATATAAATTTGATTATGCGGACACCAAAAATAATGCCCTTTTGAGCAACTGGTTAAGGCAGAATGGGAAAGCATCATATCAATTTGGTTTCTTTAAGCCTGGAATTGAAATTTTGAATGAAAAGAAAAAAGATAAATTTGCCGGTAAAGATTCATTACTCGCAAGCAGTTTAGAATATTTTGAAACATCACCATTTATTGAATTGATTGATCTAAACGGTTTTGATGCAAAACTAAAGTATTCAATTCGTGATGAATCATTTCCAATAAATGGCGAGCTTGTTAAAGAGTCGAGAGCTTCAACACAGCAATACCAGCTTGGGTATCGTGGTATTAAGGAAGTAAATACAGATTTAAGTTTAACTTTAAGAAATAAAAAATATACCGATACTTTCAAACAAAAAGGTTTTCTGGATAACGAAACTATTTTAATCCGGTCGCAATCTAGATTTAATTTTTGGGACAGACTTTTTGACGGCGACCTTTTTTACGAAGTCTCAACACAGCGTTCGGCACGCTTGGAGAAAGTATTTGTGAGAGTTCCGAAAGGAACCGGCAACTATGCTTATCTCGGTGATCTCAACGATAATGGAGTTGCGGAAGAAAATGAATTTGAGCTTGTAGCTTATGACGGTGATTATATTGTAACCACAATTCCTACCGACGAACTTTTCCCTGTGATCGATCTTAAGACCAGCACACGCTGGAAAATTGAATTCGACAAATTCAGTACAGGGAATAATTTATTCTCTTCTTTGGTTAAACCGATTTCTACCGAAACATTTATCAGGCTGGAAGAAAACAGCCGGGAAGAAGATACTAAGCAGATCTATTTACTCAACTTCGATAAGTTCATGAATGACTCAACTACAATTAGGGGTTCCAATTTATTTCAGCAGGATTTTCACCTATTCAGAAACCAGACTGACTTTTCACTCAGATTACGTTATATTCAAAGAAATAACATGAATCAATACAGTGCCGGTGTTGAGCGAGGTTATTTTCGTGAGCAGAGTGTTAGAATAAGATTTAAATTTGTGCAGGAAGTATCAAATCAAACAGAGTATATTAATCAGAATGATAATGTTGCTGCTCCGAGCACTTCAAATAGATCGAGGATAGTTAACAATGATGAGGTCAACACCGATTTTTCATATAGACCAATCCGGGAACTTGAAATCGGTTTTAAAATTAGTGTGGGTAGAAGTCAGGATAATCTCCCGCTTAATCCCACTATTATTGATATAAACTCGCAATCGCTGCGGTCAAATCTTTCTTTCGCAGGCAAGGGAAGATTACGGGTTGAAATTGAAAGGAGCGAATTAACCGCTAACTCTGTTGAAAATACAATCCCTTTTGAAATTACAAAAGGAAAATCAATCGGGAAAAATTATTATTGGAGAGTTAATTTCGACTACCGTTT
>JAENZU010000012.1 GCA_016841125.1 Melioribacter sp.
GATGTACCACCAATATCTTTATTTGCGTTGATCAATTCAAGCTCGCCAATAAGGGTTTCTTTCAAGTTGGTTTCACGTGATGATTCATATTTTAATGATTTGAGGGAGTCTTCCAAAGAAAGTAACTGCGGACTTTTTTCCTGAGCTTTCAGAAAATTTTTGCGGGATGAAACCGAAATAATAGTCGCATCACCTTTTGCGGCAAATTGAAGTGAATTAATATCGAAATTATCCGCGACATTATCGATTACAATTTCGTTCATCCCTTTTTGAAGCTTGATCTTGCCGGTGTGAATCATTTCCGCCCCGCTCAAAAAAACTTTAACTGATTGTAGTTGAGAGGAAATGTTAATTTCGTTATTTGCAACAACGAAATTGGAAAGCAAAAGGACTGCTGTAAGTAATAACTTTTTCATTTTTTCACCTATAAGTTTTTTTGCTGAACAGGGCTTTTGCAAAAGCGAACAGTTAATTAAACACAATTGTGATGCAACTGTTCCCGTAATGATGATTTAAATCAATCTGCTGAATTTATTTTTATAAAAGCTGGAACTTATTATCTTTCAATTAAACGGCTGTTTGTATATTTTTGTTTTCTTAAAACTGAGAAAGAACAATTTATGTTGATGATAGAAATATTACCCGACAAGTGTGATTTTTGTGGATGCTGTGTCGGAATTTGTCCCGAAGATGCAATAGAATTAAAAGAAGCTGAAATAAGAATAATAGAAGAATTATGCACCAATTGTGTTAAATGTGTTTGGTCCTGCCCAATAGAAGTTTTAAAATTTAACCGGAACGGAGTAAAAGTTAATTTAGATGCTTAAAGAATACGATGTAATTGTAGTCGGAGCCGGTCCTGCCGGATCGATGGCGGCAAGATATGCTGCCGCAAAAGGTGTGTCGGTGCTGATGCTTGAGAAAGATAGGGATGTCGGTTACCCGGTAAGATGCGGTGAGGCAGTGAGTGCAACCAGAATTGCCCCTTTCATAGATCCGGATGAAAAATATATTGCTTCGCACATCAATAAATTTTCGCTGATATTTCCGAACGGTACAGAAGTGACAGTGCCGCTCGAAGAAAACGGTTACATACTTGAGCGCCGGATATTTGATTACGAGCTGGCAAAATTGGCGGCAAATGAAGGTGCGGAAATTCTTACCCGGGCATATGTTAACGGTTTGCTTTTTGACGGCGGTAAAGTGAGCGGTGTAAAATTTGAGTACCGCGGAGAGCCGCATGAAGTAAAAGCAAAGGTTGTTATTGCCGCTGACGGTGTTGAGTCGCGCGTGGGTAGATGGGCAGGATTAAAAACACACATAGATTTCCGAGATATGGAATGCTGTGTGCAGATAACCGCATCGGGTATAAACGTAAATTCCAATACATGTTATTTTTATTTTGGAAAAGATTACGCACCGAACGGATATTTTTGGATTTTCCCGAAAGGAAATAATACTGCAAATATTGGCTTAGGTGTTGGCGGAATGATCGGAAAGAAAAAATCTGCTCTTTCCTTTCTCATTGATTTTATGGAGAAGAATTACCCCAACGCTTCAATACTCACACAAATTGCCGGCGGTGTACCATGCACTCCTACTTTAAAGAAAATTACTGCCCCAGGCATAATGCTGGTTGGCGATGCCGCGCGTCAAGTAAACCCTCTTTCCGGTGGCGGAATTTCAAGCGGAATGATTGGCGGAAGTGTTGCAGGCGAAATTGCCGCTGAATCGGTTAAACAAAAAAGTCCCGATCTTGTCTTGACATATGATAAAGCATGGCACGAAAGGCAGGGTAAAAAACATATCGTCTACAACAAAATCAAAAATGCGATTTATAATTTCAGCGATGATAAATTCAATAATATTGCAGAATCCGCCGATAACCTGCCCGATAATAAAAAGAGTTTGGGAAATGTGTTTAAAGCCGCTTTAATTCATAATCCTTCAATCTTAATTGATGTTGCGAAAGTGTTTGTTATAAAATGAAAAAGATAATAATTGAGCTACTAAAAAATTATTACAAACTGATTCATCAATTCTGGTCCGAAAAATTAATCAGAAAATTCAGCGGAAAACTTTCCGAAAGTCAGCTTAAAACTTTTGTTGACTCAAGCTTAAAAACATTACTCGATGTGATTGAAAAATCTAATTATGAAATAGCCGATCAATATTTAATTGACGCTTATAATCTATTCACAGAGGCAAATTTAAATTTGCTTGAGATCAGTCAAATTTTCGGCATCGGCAGGTCAGCTATCATCAATTATGTTGAAAATGATGAGACATTCGAATTCGATCCGATAATTATTTTAGGTTTTATCGATGATGTTATTGAACAAATCTATGCACGCTACGGCATGCTGCATCAGGAAGCAAAATTAAAAGAGATCGAAAGTGATCGCGACAGACTTGCTGCAAAGCTAGAATTAAATCAAAAATATTTGGACAACATTCTTCACTCTTCCGATTCAGCAATTTTTGTAATAGACAATAATGAAAAGATAATCGCGTGGAACAAAGGTGCGGAAAATATTTTCGGTTACAAGGAAACGGAAGTTATCGGTAAATCTTCATCTCTGCTGCTGCCGAAAGAAAAAAAATATCATGAGCAGCTAAAGAGTATCCAAAATGAAGTTGAAGAAAAAGGATACATCAAAGTAAGCGATACCGAAAGGATGACAAAAAACGGTAACATTGTAACAGTCGATTTAAGTGTTGCAAGATTGCCCAGTAAAAACGGCAGCTACAGCGGAAGAACGGTGATCATTAAAGATTATACTGAAGTTAAAAGACTTCAGCAGCAAGTCGATCAATCGGAAAAGTTAGCTGTAATCGGTCAGCTTGCCGCGGGGGTTGCCCACGAAATCGGAAATCCGTTAACATCCATTTCTTCTTTAGTACAATTACTTCAGCGAAAAACAAACGAAGATTTTTCAAAAGAATATCTGGCAAATATTAAAGAGAATATCGACCGGATAACAAAAATTGTCCGTGAGTTGGTTGACTTTTCACGCCCGCCGAGTCATGAGAGAATGTCAATCCAAATAAACGAAATTGTTCGGACCGCAATCGGGATTGTTAAATATGACAAACGTGTAAAGAAAGTTGATTTCATTCCTGATCTCGATTTTGGGATTCCCAAGATTAACATTGTCCCCGATCAATTGCTGCAAGTTTTTGTAAATATCCTTTTTAATGCTTTGGATGCAATGAATGGAAACGGGACGGTAAATGTAAAAACTTTTTCTGACGATGATTCAATTTTTATAAGTATCTCAGACACAGGGATTGGAATGGATGCCGCCACCATAGAAAAAATATTCGATCCATTTTTCACAACCAAAGCTGTCGGGAAAGGGACAGGTTTAGGACTCTCAGTAAGTTACGGTATTGTGAAAAAATTCGGAGGCGACATTTTAGTTGAAAGTATAGTTAACGAAGGCAGCAAATTCACAATTAAGTTTCCAATAAAAATTAAATTTGAAGAGAATAAAGATAGTATCGAATAATCGGAGAAATTATGTCTGTAAAAATTTTAGTGGTTGATGATGAAAAAGTAATTCGCGATACACTGAATGAAATTTTGAAAGAAGAAAGCTACGAAACCATTACTGCACAAGACGGTGAGGAAGCGTTAAAAATAGTTCAATCGGAAAATATCGATCTCGTTATTTCGGATATTAAAATGCCGAACATGGATGGAATTGAATTGTTGGAAGCCGTTTCCAAATATTCACCGGATACTTTTTTTATCATAATGACAGCATACGCCTCTGTAAAAACTGCGATAGATGCATTGCGTAACGGTGCTTTCGATTACTTAATAAAGCCAGTCGAATTTGATGACCTGCTGCTGCGTGTTAAAAGATTGCTGGATTACAAAAAATTAGCGCAAGAAAATAAAATGCTGCGGCAGCGAATCTCAGCCGAAGAAGGGCAGAATAATATCATTGGTAAAAGTGAACCGATGAAAAAAGTATTTCAGCTAATAAATAGAGTAGCCCCGACTAACAGCAACATTTTAATTTACGGTAAAAGCGGTACCGGGAAAGAGCTGGTGGCTAAATCGATCCATCACAACAGTAAAAGAAAAAATTCAATTTTTCTGCCGGTTAACTGCGGGGCAATTTCTGAAAACTTGATAGAGAGTGAATTATTCGGTCACAAGAAAGGCGCTTTCACCGGTGCAACGGATGACAAACTCGGCTTATTTAAGGTGGCGGAAGGGGGCACTCTGTTTCTCGATGAAATTGGCGACCTCCCACTAAACTTACAGGTTAAACTACTGAGAGCAATTGAAGATAAACAATTTCTGCCGGTGGGAGGTACTAAAGCTGTAACTACCGATGTTCGGATAATCGCTGCGACAAATCAAAATCTTTACGAAAAAACTAAAATCGGAGAGTTCAGAGAAGACTTGTTTTATAGACTGAATGTAGTTGAGATCAAACTACCGACATTGAATGAAAGAAAAGAGGATATCCCAATTCTGGTTGATCACTTTGTGGAAAAGTACTGCAATGAAATGGGAAAGAAAGTGATCGGGATAGATAATGAAACGATGAAAGTATTAATGTCTCACGATTGGCGCGGCGGAGTAAGAGAACTTGAAAACGTAATTGAGCGTGCCGTTATATTTGCAAACGAAGAGCTTATAACAGTTAATGATCTGGCTGATAATTTAAGAGGAGACGATCTAAAGCAAGGGTATCCTGATTCATTAAAAGATGCACTGCGCAATTTTGAAAAAGAACACATACTGAAGACAATTAAGAAATTTGAATATAATAAGGAAGAAGCCGCAACCGCTTTGAAGATTGGGCTTTCCTCTCTTTACAGAAAAATGGAAGAATTGGGGATCCCGACAAAATCCCCCAAAGATTCCGAAATTTAGAACTCTAAATTTATACCGATTGAGGGAAGAATACCGATATCGGTATTTTGCTCAGCAGCTCTCTTGTTAAAATCGTAAAATACTCCGCTTACATTTTTACGGTTATAAATATTTTGAATATCGATATAAGTGATCAAAGCCCAGCCGTCAAAGTCCCATCTTCGGTCAACCCTAACATCCAAACTATGGAAAAACGGTAAACGCTCGGACAAATAATTTCCAACATTTTGTGTCCCATCGGAATTATATGGCGTATAAGGAGAGCCGGTTGCAGCTCTGAATTTAAGACTCGCCTCCCACTTTTTGTTGAAGATGTAGCCGCCGCTTAAATTCAATATCCACTTTTGATCATACTGTCCTGCCCTTTCAACACCATCAAGTGCAGTAAAAAAAGATTCGCTGTAAGTCAAACTTAAAATTCCGTATAAAGGAACATCCGATGATTTTTTCTGCATCGAAAATTCAACTCCTCGGGAAAATCCTTTGCCTAAACTTAACAAAGGCTCCAAACCAAGTGAAGAATAATTATCCTGGCTTCCGCCAAAACCCGCGCCGGTATTGGCTAATACGAGATAAGGTCTTACCGTGCTTGCAGGATAATCCTTGTAGTCTTTGAAAAACCCTTCTACTTTCAATCGTAAATCATCTCTTAATCTGTGTTCAAGTCCCAATATGTATTGATCAACACGAATCGCATTTAATTTAGAATTTGCATCTGATGCGGTAAGCCAAATATAGCTTGGGAACTGATGGTAGATTCCGGTACTGAAATTCAGGCTTGTGATATCGGTAAGCATGTATGCCGCTGAAAATCGGGGGCTGACGTAAATTTGGTTGTCGATCGCATTAAAGTAATCACCTCGTAAACCAATGTTAAAACGGAATCGTGCAAATGGAGTTGAGCTAAAGTTTAAGTACATACCTGCTTTGGTAAATCGTTCATCGGTAAGTAGTGAATTGAATGGGAGCGTATCACCGAATGTTGTAATATACCTTTGTGGAAACAATATATCTGCTGAATATTTAATATACTTTCCAGTTGCGCCAACATTAAATTCTGATTGCGGAGATAATTTATAAATAACATCCGCTTTTAGTACGTTCTCCCCTTCCCTGGAAGAATTTCTAAAAACCGGATTTTGTAAAGTATCGTTTTGGTATGAATTGAAGTCGGTAAAATTTCTGCTCAAACTAAATGTGTAAAATCCGTTTTCGAACAAGCGGCGATATGATACTCCGGTAACATACTGATTCTGATCGGAACCGAGAATTCTTGCATTATCAAAAATATCTTCACGGTCTTTATTATTAAACTTAACCTTATCGAAAGCACCGATAAATAAAAATGAAAGTCTGTTTCGCTTATCGATATTATAATTAAATTTTGAGAGCAGATCCCAATACTCCGGCACAAAATTAAAACCTGCTGCATTGAAAATAAAATCGAGGTAACTCCGTCGGGCAGAAAATAAAAAATTTGTCTTTTCCGAAATTGGACCTTCCAAATTAAGCCCGAATTGAGTAGCAGAAACCAAAGCTTTGCCGCCGATCCTATCTTTGCGCGGTTCACGCAGATCAATTTTTAGAACTGAAGAAAGTTTATCCCCGTAAATTGCTGAAAATCCGCCAGTTGAAAATGTTGTCTCACTCACATAATCCAAATTTATAAAACTAAGAGGTCCGCCCGTTGAACCCTGGCTTCCAAAGTGATTGATATTCGGAACAACCAATCCATCTACTAAATAAAGGTTTTCCGAAGGTGCGCCTCCTCTTACAATAAGATCGTTTCTCCCGGCACTTTGCTGAGCTACTCCGGGCAGAACTGATAAAGCACGCACAACGTCTTCAAATCCGCCGGGCGCTCTTCGGATCTCTTCATAGCTGAACTGTTTTATACTGCTAATTTCTGTGGGGGACTGCACAAAATAATCCGACCTGACCGTTACTCCTTCCAATTCAATTACAGATTCTATTAACTGAAACTTCAGAAATGTTGGACGAGCACTATTCAAAATTACATCGGTTTTTGTTAAAGCGCTATATCCAATATAGGTAGCTCTTACTTGATATGACCCCACCGGTATGTTTTTGAGATTAAATTCACCTTCAGTGTTTGTGGCGGTTCCGTACTCAGTCCCGACCAAAATAATATTAACTCCGGGCAAAGGTTCTTGGGTTATTTTATCAACAACTAACCCTTCCAATCTTCCCAGATTCTGAGCAGATACTGAAGAAAAAATTATTAATAGGAAAAAGAATATTTTCAATATTTTTAACATTTTAGCACATAATTATTTTTAGAAAGAAACTTAACAATAGTTTAAACTTTAAAGTTTCTAATTTAGTAGAAATTTAAATTACTAAACTAAGTAGACTAAATTTTAATATATTTTGGAATAGTATTAAAAAATTATTGTACTGATATGAAAGAAAAGAAGTGGTTCGCATTATACACAAAACCAAGACATGAATTCAAAGCCGAGATGGAAATTTCCGCTTTCGATATTGAAAATTACTTGCCTAAAATTACACGATTAAAACAGTGGAGCGACCGGAAAAAGAAAGTAACTGAACCTTTAATTAGGGGCTATATATTTATTAAAGCGGATGAAAAAGAGAGATATCAATCCCTGCAGGCAAAAGCAGTTCTTAACTGCGTTGCATTCAAAGGCAAGCCCGCTTCAATACCGGAGTTTCAAATTGAAAACCTCAGAAAGATGATCGAGGGAGAAAGCGAATTATTTATCAGCAACCAAATCCAGGTTGGCACTAAGGTTAAAGTCGCATCCGGTCCATTCGAAGGTGTTGAAGGAGTGGTTTACAATGCAGACAATTACAAAATGCTCGCTATAACAATTGATTTGCTTAATAGGTCTGTTAGTGTTAGATTACCCGCCCAAAGCGTAATAAAATTAAACGAAAAATAGATATGCCTGATCAAAGAAAACTAGCCGACATAAACTTAGGCGAAAAATTTGAGCTGTTTTTAGTTGTAACAAAATCCGAATCAAAATTAACAAAAAATAACAAACCTTATCTCGACCTTTATCTAAGGGATAAATCCATCGAATTGCCTGCAAAATACTGGGATTTTAATCCGGCTGAAGCAGATGAATTTACCGAAGGTAAGATTGTGAAATTAAGAGGATTGTTAGAAGAATTCAGCGGTAAACCTCAAATTAAAATTGAGAGAATGCGACCGACCACAGCAGAGGATAGTGTCCTTCACGAAGATTTCCTGCCGGTTTCAGAACGTGATCTGACTAAAATGAAAGAGGAATTAAAAAATCATATTGATGATATTCAAAATCCGTTTTTGAAAGAATTGATAAATTTAATTTTGAGCGGCAGCAATTACGAAAAGTATATTCGAGTGCCTGCTGGTAAAGCCTGGCATCATGCTTATATTCACGGACTACTCGAACACACGCTCGAAATAGTAAGAATCTGTAAACTTGTCTGCGAGTTTCATCCCGAGCTTGATAAAGATTTAATGACCACAGCTGCAATCCTTCACGACTTTGGAAAAGTGGAGGAACTTACTTTCGAAACTAATTTCAATTATACCGACAAAGGGAAATTGGTGGGTCACATTGTTATTGCCGCAATTGAAATTGAGAAAACCGCCTGTTCGATCGACAATTTTCCAACCGATCTTAAAAATAAGCTTTTGCATTTAGTGTTAAGTCACCAGGGCAAATTAGAATTTGCATCGCCGGTTGAACCGAAAATGCCCGAAGCTATTGCACTTTATCAAGCCGACGAGCTGAGCGCAAAAACAAATGCATACTTGATGGCAACCAAACATAGCACCGATAAAAACTCCAGGTGGACAAACTTTATTCGTTTAGCTAACACAGATCTATACTTATCGGAAAAAGAAGATCAAACCGGAAATTTTAAAGAATCCCTTTTTGATAATTAAAGGAAAATGAAAATGAAAAATTTTAAAGCTTTTCTAATATTGATTCTTGTCATTTCAATTAATTTTTTAACGGCACAAACCGTTGAGGAATATTTAAGTCAGGGTGATAAGCTTACAAAAGAATTTAAAAATGAAAAAGCTCTTGAAGCTTACAAAAATGCAGAGAAAATAGATTCGACCAACTATGAAGTTAAATGGCGAATTAGCAGAGCTTTAGTTGATATTGCCGAGCACTTGCCGGCACAAACTGGTGAACAGGAAGACAAACAACTAAAGATGTACGAGACGTCACTAAAATATGCCGATGAAGCTGTGAAGCTTGCACCAGAAAAATCAATCACTTTTTTAAGAAAAGCTATTGCTAATGGAAGGATCGCTTTGTTCAAAGGCGTATTTTCTGTGGGAAGTATTGTTGATCAAGTAAAAGCAGATGCAGAAAAAGCAATTGAATTGAATAATGGCGGAAATGAATTCCAGGGGATAGCCCATTACGTGCTGGCACGAACTCATGCCAAAATAAGTGAAAAATGGGCTCCTGCAAGAGCTGTGCTTGGTTTGGGATGGGCTGATAATGAGATTGCGATCGAGCAATTCAAAAAAGCTGCAAAACTTTATCCGCAACTAATGATGATCCATTTAGATTATGCACGATCTTTGGTTAGAGAGGACATGTACCAAGAGGCTAAGAAAGAACTTGAGACAGCCTTGAATTGTCCCAAACTCGATGAAGATGATCCGGGAAGATTAGTTGAAGTTAAAAATCTTTTAACCGAGGTTAATGAAGAACTAGAATAACCTCACTTAATAAAACATTTAATATTTGGAATTTATATTTTGAATTTTTCAGATCACTTTATTTCGAAATTAAAAACAGCTAAAAATATTCTTTTTTTTACAGGTGCAGGAATTTCCGCCGAAAGCGGCATCGCTACGTTCCGCGGTAAAGATGGTTTGTGGAACAAATTAAAACCGGAAGAACTTGCCAGCTTCGATGCATTTTTGAAAAACCCCGATATGGTTTGGGAGTGGTATCAGCATCGACGACAGATACTGCATGAATCAAAACCAAATAAGGCGCATCTGGCAATTGCCGAATTCGAAAAATTATTTAATGATGTAACTGTTGTAACACAGAACATCGATAATTTACATAGGCGTGCCGGCAGCAATACTATTTACGAACTTCACGGAAATATCGAATGAAACTATTGCATCGACTGCAAAAAAGAATTTGATTTGGCAGATTTCGATCTAACGCAGAAAAATGTTCCAAAGTGTAATCATTGCGGCGGACTTATCCGCCCCGACGTTGTTTGGTTTGGAGAATACCTTCCGCAAGATCAGTTCTCTGCATCTGAACGAGCCGCTGAAAAATGTGATATCTGCTTTGTGGTTGGTACATCAGCAGTAGTTTATCCCGCCGCCTATATACCAATAACAGCAAGAGGAAGCGGTGCCTATTTAGTTGAAGTAAATATTGAAGAAACAGAAATGACACGAGCCGCTGATGAGTCAATATTTGGAAAAGCAGGTGAAACAATGCCCAAGATTCTAGACTCCATCAAAAAACTTAAGGCAAACCCATAAATATTTATTTAATGACCTATAATTACAAATAAGATTGTTTTGCTTGCTTTTGTTTATTAAATAAAATACTTTCATTTCAATTCCATTCCAACCCTGCTTCCGGAAGAAATCTTTTTCTAAGATTCACCCATACTATTATCCAAATTATTTAGGGAGGTTTAATGCTACAAGAATTTAAAAAATTCGCAATACGCGGCAACGTGATGGATATGGCTATAGGTATCATCATCGGCGCTGCCTTCGGTGCTATAGTTACATCTTTAGTAAATGATGTATTAATGCCCCCCATCGGACTGCTTTTAGGTAACGTAGATTTTTCTTCTTTCTACTTACTATTAAAGAGCGGTGATCCGGTTGGCCCCTACCCAACTATAAATGAAGCTCGTACCGCGGGTGCCGTTGTATTAGCGTACGGAAAATTTATTAATGCAATACTAAGTTTTCTGATTGTAGCCTTCGCAGTGTTTATGTTTGTGAGATCATTCAATGAAATGAAAAAGAAAGAAGAAGAAAAACCTGCGGCTCCAACTACAAAGGATTGTCCTTACTGCTTTACAAAAGTTCCTATTAAAGCTACTAAGTGCAGCGCATGCACATCGGAACTACCCGCAGCATAATTATTTTAAATTAGAGGCTCATTAACCCGGACTGTATTTAATTTAGCCCGGGTTTTTTATTGGTGCCGCAATTATCTTATATTTGCTGATTCATTTATATACTAAAAAAATAAAATATGTTTTTTGGTGAATTTGCTGCACTCTCTGCGGCATTCTTTTGGGCTGGCAACTCCATTGCTTTAACTGAAGCAACAGTTAGAATAGGTTCGGTTGCGGTAAACATATCTCGAATGTTTATGGCATCAATTTATCTTCTGATAACAATATTTTTTCTGCAGGCAAGTTTCGATATTTCCATAAATCAATACATACTGTTTGTTTTGAGCGGGTTTGCAGGTTTGGTTTTGGTGACACTTTTCTCTTTAAAGCATTTCAATTGGTTGGACCCCGAGTTGGAATGCTGCTGATGTCTTTAGCTCCGCCAATAGCCTCGCTGCTTGCGTATATTTTTCTGAATGAGATATTATCATTTTGGGGTATTACCGGTATTATGCTGACTATCCTCGGCGTTTCATTTGTGGTTTTGAATCGGAAAGATCCTTCTATGCAGAAAACAGAGTTCAGTTTTAAGGGAATATTATTCGGTGTATTTGCTGCAACGGGACAGGCGGTCGGATTGATTTTAGTTAAGAGTGCATTTAATGAATCTCATGTAAATGAATTTGTTGCCTCATTTATTAGAATATTTAGTTCCACATTAGTAATGTATATTATTTTCAGATCGATGGGGAAATTCAAAAATCCAATCAGAATGTTCCAAAAAGATAAAGTTGCTTTTAAGCATACTGTTATCGCTTCATTCCTTGGTCCATATTTCGGCATCACAGCAAGCTTGATTGCGGTTGCTTATACATATGTCGGAATCGCTTCGGCATTAATGGCAACTGTTCCGATTATGATGCTGCCTATTTCAAAATACTACTATAAAGAATCATTAAACTGGCGTTCAATTTTAGGGGCATTCATCGCAGTTGCCGGAGTTGCAATTCTATTTCTCAAGTAATTAATTCAAATTGAACTTGCTCAGATCAGGTCTATATTTTTTGGGTCTTTCGAGCTCGTAGTTGTAAATTGCTTTGCCCAGTTCACTCATAAAGGGTAATCCAATCTCATCATATTCATATTTATCATCGTTGTAAATCTGATCTTCGTTAACATAAATTATAGCAGAAAGTAAAAATTCAACCCCATTATCGAAATCAACAATGTAAGCATTGTCTATTAAAAATCCATACGCCAACCCGACTTTATTAAATATTCTGATATTTGAAGGTATCTTCTCTTGTGTATCGCCAAACATAAAAAACTTCACATAACCGTCCGGGTAATGCGCATAATCGGAATAGTCAGGATAATCACTCTCCCTCGGAAGCATTGACATATGCTTATATAAAAAAGTATAATCCTCATCGCTCAGATTAAATCGTTTATCCGGCTCTGCTGATTCAGGAAAGATTACAACCTTCAAAATATTATGGAGCGCTTCAAGAGATAAATAATTCTTATTACTGAAATCCATCGGCTCATTTACTAGCTCTCCTCCCCGATAATATCCTTTACCCCTTTTAACATTATTTAAATCGAAATTGAAATTGAGTGAACTGTATTGCGGTGGCTGCTCGTAGATAATCTTGCCATTATTGTAAAATGAAAATGAATTAGTGTTTCTATTCTCTTCATCTGATAAAAATATAGAAAGCCGATGATTCAATTTAACATTGCTGAATTCTTTTTCCCATAAACCTTCATTTAATTTTTCCTGCCCTAAAAATTCATACAGTCTATTATATGCATCATTGTCGCTAACCAATAGAATTTTCTTTATATAATTAGCAATAGACGGCAGCCCGTTCTCTGAACTCGGATCTGACGAAACCGATGATTGACCTGAAAATGAACTGTCAATTCTAAGAGATGTAAATTTATTCAGCCCTTCAATTTTCAGCTCATTTAATTTTTCAAGAGATAATACGCAAGCAGGGAATTTAACGGAACTTGCAGGATAAAAATAATGCTTCGGATCAACATTGAATTTGTAAGTAGCAAATGAAGGTTTATTTTCGCTATCCCGGTTGATCTGCGTGTAAATTATCTGCAGTTCATATTTATCTGCCTTATGCAAGACTTCTTTAAGATCATCATTAGAAGTCAATATTTTTTCTATCAAATTTTGTGCTGATAAACTTAGAGAAAGAGCAATTAAGAAAACGAAAATCTTATTCATATTATTCCTCAATAAATTGAGCTATATTTTTTTTATATATTTGATGATCACTTTCACTAAATGTGCAAAATATAACTTTTTTTATTTCATCATTATTTTCTAAAAATCCCTTCACGGTTTTCACTGCTATTGCCGAAGCTCTATCAATTGGGAAATGGTAAACCCCCGTGCTTATTGAGGGAAACGCAATTGTTTTGATTTCATTTTCGACTGCTAGTTTCAACGAATTATGATAACAATTGGAAAGCAGTTCCTCTTCATTTCTTACTCCCCCGTTCCAAACCGGACCAACAGTGTGTATCACAAATTTTGCAGACAGTTTGTAACCCTTTGTTATTTTAGCTTCTCCTGTAGGGCAGCCATTTAATTTTCTACATTCCTCCAAAAGTTCAGGACCTGCTGCACGGTGAATTGCACCGTCAACTCCGCCGCCGCCGAGCAGTGAAGAATTTGCCGCATTCACAATCGCATCAACTTTAAGTTTAGTGATGTCACATTGAGCTAGTTCAATTCTTTCTTTTAAGCTCATGTTCACCTCGTCAATTTATTTATAATATCTTTGTGCTGAGGAAATTCTTCGAGCAGATATTCTCTTTTACCCATTTCAAAATCCGAAAAATCAAATCCCGGAATAACAGCACAGCCAGCCAACGCAAATGAATTAGGCATTGATAAACAAGCACCAAACCAATTTCCGTGGGGGATAATCGCTTGCAACTGTTCGCCCTTTTCAATTTCATTTCCAAGGACTATTTTGCTGTAATATCCGGTTAGAGATATCAAATGTATTTCGAGCGAAGCCCCGTAATGATGATACCAAAGTTCATCGGATTTTAATTTGTGAAGATGTGATTTTTCATCATTCTTTAATAAATAATAAATTGATGTTCCGAGATTTCTTTCCCCCAAATATCTGCCGGGCAAGGCATCCGATTTGATAAACTCATCATTCCGGTAAACTTCTTTGAAGTATCCCCCTTCGGGATGAGGTTCAAGATTTAATTTCTTTATGAAATATTCTGCATTCTTCATTTATCTTTTCCAAACAAAAATAATAACGGTTTATGAAGTCGTTCAGCCCAGTCGTATTCAGTGTGTTTACCCCCTTTGATTTTCTGCCACATAAAATCTTTTTTTGAATACCCGAGTTCATGCAGCAGCTTTTTCATTTCCTGATTATCCTTTATCAATTCTTTTTCCTCATCACCGCAATCAATATATAAACGAATTTTTTGGGGTAAATTATTGGTTGATCTCACGTACTCAAAAATTCCGCGGTCTTCAATCCAAAATGAATTTGATAAACAGGCTGCTTTAGCGAAAACATCCGGATGTTCCCACAATAGTTGAAATGAACAAAGTCCTCCCAATGATGAGCCCATGACCGCTGTATTTTCTCTTCCGGTATATGTTGAATAGTTTGAATCAATAAAGGGTTTAAGTTCATTTATAATAAATGATGAGTATTGTTTGCCCTTTATATTGAATAGATTATACTCTTCCAGTCTGTCCCGGGTATTATAAATACCTACAACTATAATTTCTCTCATCAGATTGTCTTCGGTAAGCCGAAGGATTGTTTCATCAACTTTCCAGTCGTAACCGATAAATGAAGTTGCGGGATCAAAAAGATTTTGTCCATCGTGCATATATAGAACGGGGTAGCGTTTGTAGTTTGCACCGTAATCGGGAGGGAGCCAGACAATGATATCACGTTCGTTTTTTAAATACCTGCTGTAAAATTCGTATTGGTATTCAACATTTCCGAGTATTTCATCGCTGGATCTATTTTTATCTAGTAATACTTTCGCACTCATTTCATACTTTAATTAAGAGTGCAAAATATAATAAAATGGCTAATTAAAATATCACTTCAATTATAGAGTTGGAAAAATAATTTTTGTTATCCTTATTTGACTAATAACATTTTTCTAGTGAATAAATCTCTTTTATGGTTTTCAGAATTTTCCATTTCTGCAACAAGTATATAAATTCCGCTGCTGATACTATTATTAAATTGATTTCTACCATTCCAAATGAATTTTTTATGACCTGACACAACTTCTGAATTAATTAGCACAATTACTTTTTCTCCTAATATATTATATATACTTAAATCCATTTCTGCCTGTGCAGCCAAATTAAACTCAATGGTCACTTGATTGTTAAACGGATTCGGATATGTATCAAAAAATGTTGAATCAGAATTGATTTCTTCAACTGTTATTTCAGTTATTAATCCGCTCTCGTCAAACGGATTAATCATAAAATGATTCGAATCATTTGGCTCGAGAGCCAACAGTGCTGTGTAATCGCAAACTAAATTATACCTCATCGCATGTGAAACAATTGCTGCCGTGTCGAATACACTAGTATTTAATAAATCATTGAGCTGTTCATTTGCTAAAATTTGAGGAATTATATTTTCAACCTGCTCAGGATTATCGGAAAACTCCATTACTGTTTCTCTGTGTATCAATGTATCAGGCGAAAGCAATTGAGCATCAATAGAAAAATTCAATGTAAAATCAGCATTAGATGAACCAACAAAGAACACTGGTTGATTTGCTCTGTTACTATTACTGAGTTCAAATAAATCATATAAGGTGCCTGAACCGCCATCAACATCAACAGATACTGTTAAATTTCCAACTGTTGGTAAAGAATTTGTTGTTAGAGAATTATTAATAAAATTAAAGTCGTTAACACTCGTTTCAAAATGCTGACCCAAAAATGTTTCTGATAATTTATCAAGCAAGATGCCGCTTCCATTATACGTGACGTTACCAATTGAGATATTCGGAGGGTAAATTTCTGAACCATCAAGCAGATTAATGGTATTTATTTCCGGATAGCTTTGAAATCCGGATGAAAACTGATCTAAATACACTGTTGCTTCATCTGAAGTATAAAGGGAATCGCTGTTACTAATAATGATTGCCTTGTCAAATGATTCAGAAAAATGTGCTGTTTTAATTGAGTCCAACATATTTTCAAGAGACAAATTATTGGACAACTGATTTAGACCTAAGTATCCAGGTGACATTATTGATTTCATTGCACCATCGTCTACGATTGACCAAATACCGGTAACCACTAATAAACCATTCCCGATTTTTTTTGAAATTACGACCGGTTTATTGTTAACATCATATAGTTCTACCTTAACATCAGGATCGTTATATCCTCCAAGGGTATAAACAAAATTGTGTTCCACTTCTTCCGGAAAAAATCTGCCGATGTTGCCCGCATTGTTTCTATAAAGAGTAACGGCATTCACATATTTATCAATAGCCATTAATCCTGGGATGTAATTTCTTGCAAGTAATTCAGAATTATTCCTGTTTAAATCAAAAAAGGTAATAAATCTCCCCCCATTCAGAAAAAATTCTTCCAATAGTGGTAATAGTTGATTAAGTTGAAGCTGTCCTATAAAATTATCGAACCCATGTTTATATCCAACGATTATATCAGCGGTCGTAAAACTTCCACTAGCCCACATTATATTATGGAATTCTTGATAAGTTGAAAAATCCTCTAATCCTTCAAAGTACCACCCTGCTTTAGCATCATAGTCACAGAATACGGTATTGAGTGGTTCTCTATGAGTTACTTGATTTGCCCAATTTGATGCAATTAAAGAATTAAGAATTTGATCTACATTATTCTGAGTCCTTGCAACCCAGCCATCTGAAAAGTAATCAACTATTCCTGCTCCAGAAATTAAAAGTTTAAATTGATCGTGATCCCCCATTGAATTGAGCATTAGATTCTTCAGATTAGGTATCAGAGTCGGTAGATCATCATTATAGTCGCCGCTTAAATCTAAAGCATATATAACCTTATTAGAACTTGTATCATTTTGAAGATCGAAAAAATCAGCAGGAAGAATTCCTAATTGAAAATATGAGGTGTCCGAATCAGAATTCTTGAGAAAAGTAATATTGCTTCCAGAATTAAAATTTGTCGTATAAGTTAATGTAAGGCTTTCAAGATTCGAAATATCCTCCAAATATGTATGCTGAAACGAGTAACCTAGTGTATCAATAAAATTTACAAAATTTGCGTTTGTTTCTTGAATGTCAGGCACTCCCCAAATAGCATGTTTTTGTCTAAATAATATGTCGATTGGTTTGATATTCGCATTATTTGCCTTCAGCATCTTTAATGGTAATACTGAAAACGCCTCATTTTCAATCCAATTTGTGGGAGTTGTTAAATTAAGTTTTACTTTACGGAAACTGCCGGAAACTAATGGATAAACATGCAGTTCATATTGATTACCTTTTTTTGCTAAAAATGCCGGATCACGCTGATTTGTTACAATGCTGTCATAAATGGCACGTGCTGTCCAGACATCGTAAATTTTTGCCTGCATTATACTGTCACCAATCCAAAGCCACATATCATTTACAACCGAACCTTCCGGTAATTCAAATCTATGTACAATTTCAACAAAGCTATTACCAGAAAATTGATTGTGGTCTGAATACTTCAAATAAAGAGATTGTTCAAAATATGAACCATGTGGTTCAATAACCAAAATCGTTTCATCGATAAATCCAGGTTTTGAACTACCAATTGAATTTGTTAAGACAGAAAGTTCATTAATTGCAAAAATAGATGTAGTTAGAATGAAAAATAAAATAAGGCTAACTTTTACGGGTTTCATCTTTGCCCCCTTTTAATAGTTAAAGTAGTTACCACACAAAAATATAATATTATCTTTTGTATTTTTCAATATAAATGTTCGGACATTCTCTAGTCGGCTTACTCAAACTCTTTCGGAACTGCGCAGATCATCACAAAATTATTATCTTTGCTTGAATTGCGGTACTGATGTTTTTCATTCGGCAAAACAAGGGCGAAGTCGCCTGCTTGAAGTTTCTTCTCTTCACCCTTCTCATTTATCAAAACACCTTCCCCCTCAATTATATAATTAACATGCTCATAATTATGATTATGATACGGCGTATAGCCTTCAGGTTCAACGGTGAACACTCTGAATGAATATTCCGGTGTGCCATCTTCTTTTGAAATCGGGATCTGTTTGAAAGCACTTTTGGCTCCATCCATTTCAACTTTGGTTT
>JAENZU010000648.1 GCA_016841125.1 Melioribacter sp.
TCAAAATAAATATTGCCGCTGATTGAAGCGTCGCTATTTTTTCTGATAGCAATTGAGTTAAAATGCAATTCTCCCGATAATGGTACTTCCGATAACTGAACATATTTTAATTTCCAGCCGGTCCAGTCAATTGTATCAATCACAACTTCGCTTTTTGCTGATTGAGAATTTGTGAACCAATATTCAACCGTATTGCGGCTAAGATCACCAAATATCCAAATTCCAAATTTGCTTCCCGTATCAGTTCCCAGCGAGTTAATAGTTGTATTTGTGAGCACAGCAAGTCCGCTGTCGCTTGTGAACTCATATTGCAATACTCCCGACCAACTCCCATTTATTTTTTGCTTTGCACTTCTAATAAAAGTAGTAGCCGCAGTATTTATACCTGCAGTAAATTGATTTGATGCCGGGTCTTCCCAATTATTAAGAATTTCGAAATCATTAAGTATATTCCCGCTAACCAAAGCTTCGGTGTTGGTTCTAAAGGATATTGACGCATCATCAAAAAGCGGATAGCCTTCAACATCCTCAATCCCTCCGCCAAGTTCCAGATGATATGCTGCATTTCTATCCAACTGATCTTTAGGCTCAAAATAAATATAACCTTTTCCATTATTATCAAAGATCTGTACATTTTTAACAACTAGTTTCACATTACTTTCGTCAAACAAAGAGACGTTGCCGGTAAGCGAGCCTTGTTGAATAGGGGCATCAAATTCTATTCTGAATTGAACTGTTTGACTAATTCCCTCTTGGTTATCCACGGGATAATTTGATAAAATATTTAAGCGGTTTCTGTTTACCGTTGTAAATTCAAATGTGTATTCGCTGCTTACAGGAACATTCCAGATACTCTGCGCACTTGTTGATATTGTTACTGTGTATCTCGTAGCTTTTTGTAATGGAAGTGTAGGATCGAAGATGAATTTTCTATCACTAACCCAGGTAAGTGTACCCTCAGTTTCCGGCATTATTGAAAATGCAGATTCAACAGAAGATTGATTCATTTGCCTGCTAAACTCAACTTCAATATCAGTAGTAGAATTTACACTATCGGGATCATCTTGCGGAAAATGATATACAATTTCCGGCGGTATCGTAATATCGAATTGAAGATTTTTGTCAGCAAATACTGTTTTATTTGCTGTGACAGTAACGGTTGAAGAATCAAAACTGTAATCCTCGGCTTCAAAATAGAGTTTGTACGTTCCCGGATTCAAACTATCGAATAGATAAAATCCGTTGTTGAAATTATCCCCATTGTAAACAATATCCCCTGGTGTAAGGGTTACCTTAATATTGTTAAGAGGTTTTTTCGTATCAGCCGAGGCAGGTATTGCGTAATATGGCACGGTCTGATCCGGGTCTCTGATGATTCCGGCAATTGAACCGGTTGTATAGCCCGGCTTGTTAAAATATTGAAGAAACGAGACTGCAATCGCAAATGCCTCATGTTTTTTATATTCCGAATTCATCAACCGCCAGGATTCAGGAATATAGTCGTGAAACGATCCTTCCGAAAGGGTACCGGGCATACTTAAATTTCGAAGTACTCCCAGCCCAGAAGTGTTGCCGTAAAAAGTCCAGTCACCTCTATTATAATTATTTGTTGTACGATGAGCTTGAAATATTTTTGAAGCTAAAATATTGCCCATGATTTTTGCTTCGGGAAAAACCGGAGAATTGTCATAGCCTCTAAATAGAACCAAAGTGTAATTGGTAGCGCCATTAAATGCGTTGCTATGAATAGCCTGAAAATAATCTGCGTTGAATTGGTTCGCTCTAGCGGATATAACCGATAACGGTAAATCGTCCGATGAATTATTTGTCGTGCGGCTCATCTCAACTATCGCATTGAGATCTTCCAACATATCGCGCAGGTAAAGACCTTTATCAAGATTGCTTAAAGATTCCCAAAAACCTGTTTCGGGAATAAACCTGTCATTAGAATCGAAACCGCCGTGACCCGGATTAACATAAATTCTAATATCCGTTAAATCCTGCGCAAATATTGTATTTATTATAATTACAAAGAATAATATTTTTTTTAACATTTTAATCCCCTATTCAAACTCAAGTGTCATTAGATGAATATTACCATCGTCAGTATGATACACTATTT
>JAENZU010000649.1 GCA_016841125.1 Melioribacter sp.
GCGGCAAATGCCGGCTTACTTGGAAGTATTGATGCAAATAGAGGAGACTATCAAAACGGTTGGGACACCGATCAATTCCCGATAAATTTATTTGAGGTAACTGAAGCACTATTAGTGTTGCTGGAAAACGGCGGACTTAAATCCGGCGGTATTAATTTCGATGCAAAGACTAGAAGAAATTCCTCGGACCCGGAAGATTTATTCATTGCCCATATTGCAGGGATGGATGTGTTTGCCCGTTCATTATTAATAGCAAACGAAATAATTGATAATTCTAATTATAGCGAACTTCGTAAAAAGCGATATGCTAGTTTCGATGAGGGTGAAGGTTTGGCGTTTGAAGAAGGAAAGTTGTGTCTTGAAAATTTACGTGAGCTAGCCATTGCTATCGGCGAACCCGAAATGACCAGCGGCAAACAAGAATTATTCGAATCAATAATTAACGATTACATAATTTAGTTTATGAGAATCACTTTAAATATACCATCTTGCGCGCCTCAAAATAATTGCCGGCTTTCATAACGCAAATGTAAACTCCGCTAGATACTTTTAAAGTTTGATCATTTATGCCGGTCCATATTGTTTCATAATGTCCGGCATTTTTAAATTCATCAATAAGCGTTTTTACTTTTCTACCAAGTATATCAAATACATCTATTGTGACTCTGCTATTTTCTTTAAGTGAATATCTTATTCGTGTTGAGGGATTGAAAGGATTCGGATAATTTTGATTCAGAGCGAATTCATTTGGCAGTGCCGCCTCAATCTTTTCCTTCACATCCACGGTTATTGAATCATTGAAGATAAGAATTAGTTTCGGTCTGATATCTGCTACATCAAACTCACTGGAAGCAAATACTTTTGTTCCGTTCAAATTGCTTGGTTCCTCTTCTCTCAGAATCATCCCAAAGTTGCTGTCCGGATTTGCAATCCAAAAATTTACCAAATCTTTAATCTTCCATGAATACTCCGAACCAATAAAACTGCCAACGGTAATTTCATCCGATGGATTTGAAACAAAATCAGCGCCTGAGTTATGCCATAATACCTGATTATGTTTTGCACTCACCCACGTTACCTCTCCGTTTGATGCAACATCGCCGTCCATACCGGCAGCTTTGTCGCCTTCATTCCAGTCTTTCAGCAAACGGTAAACACCGATCATTTTTGCCGGCGAACCGTTTCTGTTGTCTGTTAAAGTCAAATTCAATTTTGCTTCAACAATCATCGTTGTATCCGAGCCGAGTGGCAGCAGGTTAAACTTAATTAAAATTGATTTATCATCTTCCCGATCGCCGGCGAATCTGCCGCATTCCATATTATCATTGCCCCCCATGTTATTGTTGGGAAACCACTCTGCAATGTGGTAGTCGGATGTACCGGTGTAGCCATTAATTCCGTTCTGCAGAATTACATAAAATAGGGGATCGTAGCTATAGCTAATTAATACCGAATCCATAATATTGTTTGAAACTGCAATATCGGCAATATTCTCAATTGTGATTTCATAATCGGTATTTTCAAAATGTTCAGATGTGAATAGATGTATCACTGACTTGTCAACTTCACTCTTTAATGAGTCAATAGATATTCCGTTTGAGATTGTGTAATTATTGGGATTTAAAGCGCTGTGGTCTGAATTATCAGTCAGGACTGCTTCGCTAAAATAGATATTTAATTTTGTTGATGATTCCAATTGAATCGAATCAACTTGTGGAGCTTGCAGATCTTCGGCGATGTACGCAAATAATTCATATCCGCTTCCGTCATAAAATAATTTAATTGTGCATTCGTTCAAAATAGAATCGAAATACCAGCCTTCAAAATCATAATTGAGTAATGAATCAATTGAAGTAGGATTTAATTTTTGATTGTTGAGATAAATTGAATCAGGCTCTTCCGTAAGTGATTTTAATTTTGTGAGAACATTATTTGTCGCAGAGCTATAACTGCCGACACGCGGATTGATGATCAATTTTGCAATTTCATTTGTACTGATAAATGAGATTTCCGTTTTGCTGAACTCTCCGGATTCGTAATCATAAGTTAATCCGTCATCTTCATACAGTGTTGTGCTGCCGTTTGCGCCGGTATAGCATTCAAATATTAATGTGGAG
>JAENZU010000650.1 GCA_016841125.1 Melioribacter sp.
TTTTTTTGCGAGTGAGATTATTTTTTCAAAGTCGAGGTATGATTTATTAACAGGTGCGGGACCAATTAAGTAGGCTTCGTCGGCAGCTCTAACGTGAAGTGAATTTTTATCTGCCTCGGAATAAATAGCTGCAGAGGTAATATGCATCTCGCGGCAGGCTTTGGTAATGCGCACCGCAATTTCTCCACGATTGGCAATCAATATTTTTTTGAACATCTCAGATTATTTTAGTTCAACAATAGTTATTCCTTCGCCTCCAAATTCTATCTTTGCGAAGTAGTACTTTTTTATATTTTCGTTATTCTTCAAAATTTCATGAACAGTGGCTTTCAGTGCCCCCGATCCTTTGCCGTGCAGTATTTCTACTCTATTTGAACCCGAAGCAAATGCATCATCTAGAAATCTTATAACTCCGAATTCCGCCTCTTCCGGTTTCATACCTCTGATATCTAGCGTTAAGCTTTCCATTTTCGGACTGTACGAATAAATATCGCGAGAAGATTTTTCTGCTTTCGGTTTTTTTGTAGCTAAAAGTGCAGCTAATTTAACTTGAAGTTTGATACTACCCGTATTTAATACAGCTCTTTTCTTTTCAATATCAATATCGGTAATAGTCCCGGCGGTGTGAGTATCTTTAATCATGGCGTAGTCACCCACCGACCAATCACTGATGTTTTTTTCTTCAGCAATTTCAATTTCTTTTACAAATTTTTCAGTTTGTTTTTTAAGATCTTCAATACTTTGTTTTTCTGATTTAATTACATCTCTACTGGCGTTGGATTCTTTGATATTTTTAATTGCCGATTCAACTTTTTTGTTTACATTCTGAAGATAAGATTCTGCTTTATATTTTGCATCAATTAAAATTTCTTTTTTTTTGTTTCTCCAACTTTGAGATTTTTTCTTCATAAAGATTAGTCAAGCCCTTTAACCTAGTATTTTCTATTTCTAGTCTATTTAATTTATCCTGATAGCTCCGGGATTTTTTTTCTAATTCAACCAAAAATGTTTCAAT
Organism: Melioribacter sp.; assembly: GCA_016841125.1. Taxonomy (GTDB): domain Bacteria; phylum Bacteroidota; class Ignavibacteria; order Ignavibacteriales; family Melioribacteraceae; genus JAENZU01. The sequence continues at coordinate 1,016 of JAENZU010000650.1, forward strand.
TTTATTTTTGTCGGTATCCAAATAGTCATTAGCCAGTTTAAGGAATTCATTTTCAAACCCAATTCTGCCGGCTACTTCGAATGCATAACTGGAGCCCGGCAATCCCTGATGAAATTTATAAGTAGGCTCTAAATTTTCAAGATCAAATTCCATTGAAGCATTTTCGAAGCCGAGACGGCTGTTGGCAAGAATTTTAAGACTGCCGTGGTGTGTGGTAGCAAGAACTTTCGATTTTTTCTGCAGCAGTTGAATAAGTATTGCAGAAGCAAGTGCAGCACCTTCTGCAGGGTCGGTTCCGGTTCCTATCTCATCGAGCAGCACTAAAGAATTCTCATCCGCACTAATCAAAATGTGATTAATATTTGACAAGTGTGAACTGAACGTACTTAGATCTTCCTCTATCGATTGCTGATCTCCGATATCTACTAATATGTTATTGAATAAATAAAAATTTGAATCGGCACTAATCGGAATGTGGATTCCGCTTTGAGCAAGTGAACAAAGGAGTCCGACGGTTTTAAGCACAACAGTTTTGCCGCCAGCGTTAGGACCTGTGACTAAAATTATATTGTTATCTTTTATCTGCAGATCTAATGATACCGTTCCTTCTCTACCCAGCCTTTTGATAAGTACCGGGTGTCTCGCATCGAGTAAATGAAAGTCTTTTTCGGATTCGAATGATGGAAACGATCCGATAATTTCAATTGAATATTTAGCTTTTGCAAAAATTGAATCAATTTTGGCGACAGTCTGCAAGGATGTTTTTAATTCATAACTCCGCTCACCAATCAGCTTTGTTAAGCTTTTAAGTATTCTATCTATCTCACGTCTTTCAGAAAAATGGAGAGATAAAATATCATTATTTAATTCGAGAGTTTCTTCAGGTTCAATATAAACCGTTTGACCTGTTGCAGATTCCGAATGAATAAATCCCCTTACGTGCCGCTTATGTTCAGACTTTACAGGGACAACAATTCTACCATCTCGTTGAGTAATATATTCTTCCTGCACCAGATAAGATTCACTTAAACGTTTTAAGATTTTGTTTACAACTTTTCTCAATGAGTCGGATTTTTCCCGAATATCTTTCCG
>JAENZU010000651.1 GCA_016841125.1 Melioribacter sp.
TGTTTAACGGTTGTGTTACTTTAGATAATTTCTTTTGTTTTTAGAAAATCAATTATTTGTGAAACATTTTTTTGTAAATCAGAATTCAATCCGTTATTTACAATTATTTCAGGATTTTCGGGTTCTTCGTATGGAGATGAGATTCCTGTAAACTCTTTTATTTCTCCTTTTCTTGCCTTCTTATACAAACCTTTTGGATCACGAGCTTCGCAAGTTTCGAGATTAGCGTTAACAAATACTTCTATAAATTCATTTTTGCCGAGTAAAGATCGAACTTGCTCTCTATCTTTTTTGAACGGTGAGATAAACGCAGATAAAACAATTATCCCTGCATCCACAAATAACTTTGCAACTTCACCGATTCGCCTGATATTTTCTTCCCGGTCTTCGTCGGAGAATGTCAGTCCTCTATTTAAACCGTGACGGACATTATCGCCATCCAAAATATATGTATGAATTCCCATCTTATAAAGTTCTGCTTCAAGTTCAACAGCGAGTGTTGATTTACCGCTGCCGGAGAGTCCTGTGAACCAAAGACAAGCCGCTTTGTGACCGTTCAGCTTTGAGCGATCGACCTTACTAATTTTTGTTTTATGCCAGGTTAGATTTTCAGTCATTCGGGGTTCTTGTTTCACTAAGTTTCACAATGTAGACTCAAAGTTACACGAAGTTATAAAATGAGTCTTTTTATTCCGTTCTTCAGCGATTTTACATAAAAATTAAGAAGTAAACCTAATTTGCTATTTGATAGCTTCATATATGTAAGAACTTGTGCAATGTGTACATCATTTATCGCTTCCACAGATTTTAATACTACAACCACTTTATTTTCAATAAGTAAGTCAATTCTATATCCACAATCCAACTTAACTTCTTCGTAGATAAGGGGCATTGGTTTTTCTTTTTTAATTGACAAACCCTCTTTCATCAATTCATAAGCCAGGCATTCTTGATATGAGCTTTCTAATAAACCGGGTCCCAGAGCAGTGTGAACTTTGAATGCTGCATCCAATATTCTTTTACTAATTTGATTTTCCAGGTACATATCGAAATAAATTTACTTTGTGTGACTTTGTTTTCCCTTAGCGTGACTTCGTGGTCCAAAAATTATCACAATTGTTTCGAACTGGCGATGAAGCCGAAGTGTTTTAATATTTCTTTATTATAAACAAGATTTGATTTGTCTTTATTTACAAAATGCCCACCCGCACCCATTAAAATAGCATGACCAGCGGCTGTATCCCATTCCCAGGTTGGTCCACCTCTATAATAAATCTCTGCTTTGCCCTCAGCAACAAGACAAATTTTTAATGAACTGCCTTTAGAAAGACGTTCTTTTATTTTATAATTTGAATAAAATTGATTCTCTTCATCACCAGAATGAGAACGACTCTGCACCACGTTTAGTTCTTCTTCAATGCTTTTTGGACTAACTGTAATTTTATTCACTTCACCGGCAGAATCAATTTTGAATGCCCCGTTCTCAATTGTACCGTAGTAAGTTTCATTTGTAATAGGAACGTGAATAACGCCTAGTGCTGGTTTGCCATTTTCAATCAAAGCAATATTCACCGTGAACTCACCATTACGTTTAATAAATTCTTTAGTACCATCGAGCGGATCAACAAGAAAAAAAGTATTCCACGATTTTCTGTCTTCAAAAGGAATATCTTTACCCTCTTCAGAAATTATTGGTATCTCAGGATACAATTCTAGCAATCCACGAGAAATTATTTCGTGAGATTTTTTATCCGCTAAAGTGAGGGGTGAATTATCGTCTTTGTGTTCAACATTAAAATCCGCTGAATTGTAAATTTCAAGAATAGCTCGGCTAGCTTGTTTACTAAGCTCTATTATTTTATTAATATCTATGTTCATTTGAGTTGGGTAGTTTGATTTTTAGTTAATGTAAGTTTGTGGAATTAGACATTAAATTTAGTTCTTGGTTCTGAGTTCGTGGTTAAAAGCATTTAGACTTTAGTTTTGAGTCGTGATCCACGCCAGCGTCTGGCAAGCAAGCATTACGTGAAATGAGTATTTTCATAAAATTTTGTTCCCTTTACTTTTTGCTTGATCAAAAAGTAACAAAAA
>JAENZU010000652.1 GCA_016841125.1 Melioribacter sp.
TAAGTAAAAGCATCTTTCTAATATCTATAAAAGCTTCAGTACTTAATTTGTAAAAATATACTCCACTTGGAAAATTTTCAGCGTTGAATTCTACTTCATATTTACCGGGTGTTTTGGCTTCATTTATTAGGGTTGCTAATTCTTTACCAAGGATGTTATAAACTTTCAGAGTGGTTAATCCTTCGACTCCGCTCGGGATGACATAACTTATCGTTGTGGTTGGGTTAAATGGGTTAGGGTAATTTTGATAAAGCTTGTAATCCAGATCTCTTTTATTTGATTGATCGTCTTCCACACTTGTAGTTCCGTCTCCATGAAAACGGGCTAAACTAAATAGTGCATAATTATTGAAATTATCCGATTGACCGGCAGCAATAATTTTTCCATCTTCTTGTATTGCTACTGCTCTGGCAAAATCATTCGAAATTCCAAATGTGGTAGTGATAATGCCATTATTACCGAAACTATTATCCAAACTGCCCTCACTATCAAATCTTGCAACTACATATTGAAAATTTTCATTAATTTCAGTATAACCCGCAGCGATAATTTTATTTTGCTCAGTAATTTCAATTGATTCAATACGATCATCTCCGGAACCCAATGAAAGTTTTACGATTCCATTCGTTCCAAAGGTATTATCTAAAATTCCGTTATCATCATAACGTGCTATAGCAAAATCGTCATCGCTTCCATTGTTATGATGTCCTGCTGCAACAATCTTGTTGTCGTTTTGAATTTTTACTGAATTGATTCTATCACTTGATGTACTTACCGAAGTTACAACCTTTCCATCCTCGCTGAATGTATTGTCGAGGGTGCCGTTCTCGTTATATCGTGCTAAAGTGAAGTCGGTGTTTCCTCCGATGTTCGAATGCCCTGCCGCAACAATTTTTCCGTCATTTTGAAGAGTGAGAGAGTTTATCTGATCATATGCATTGCCAATTTGAGTTGTTACAATTCCGTTATTTCCAAATTGGGCATCAAGTGAACCGTCGGGATTATACCGGATCAAAGCAAAATCAAATTGATTTTGTGCTGTGGATCCCCCAACTATTATTTTATCATCCGGTTGAACAACCGCCGCAAAAGCATAATCCTCTCCACCGATAGATGTAATTACAATTCCATCTGTACCGAAAGTATTGTCGAGAAAACCGTTCGGCAGATATCTTGCTACGGCAAAATCATTATTTCCGTTTTTAATTGCGTACCCTGCTAAAATGAATTTACCGTCATTTTGCATACCCATTGAATGAGCGTGGCTGTATGAATCTCCTACCTCCGTAATCACAATACCTTCGTTTCCAAAAGTGTTATCAAGGGTGCCGTCATAATTGTATCTAACCATTGAGAAGTCTGTATGATAATAATTATCAGATTCACCTGCTGCTATAATCTTCCCATCGTTTTGAATAAGAAGTGAATTTATTTCAGCGTCAAATACTCCGGCTTTTACCCTTGCCATTCCATTTTCACCAAAACCCTCATCCGTAGTTCCGTCAGAATTATACTGAAGAATATTTGAATAACCTGACCACGAGGAGGAGGTTAATTCAGAGGCAGAGATAATAATTTTACCATCATTCGATTCTTTTATTGAATAGGCATCGTCATGATTTGTACCAAAGTCAACTACTACAATTCCATCAGAGTTGAAAGAATTATCCAAGACACCAAATTGATTCGTTCGTATAATAAAAATATTCTGTTCATCAATGTCCGGATCGTAAGGGATGGTACTTCCTGTTACAAGAATTTTTCCGTCTGATTGCAGAGCTAAAGAATTAGGCTTATCACCCCCATTATTCCCTGTTGGATCAATTGTCTTTATTCCGTCAACTCCGAAATTATTATCCAATGAGCCGTCATTATTATATCTTATAAGGGTTATATCCCAATTGTTTTGACCCTGGGGCTCATTGTTAATAGAATATCCTGTAATTAGATATTTACCATCCGGTTGAATTACCAGATCTTCAGCTTCTTCATCTCGACTAATTGATGTAATTGAAGTTCCATTAATTCCGAATGTATTATCTAATACACCTAATGGTGTCAATCGGACTAATAAAAATTTATCCTCAAAA
>JAENZU010000013.1 GCA_016841125.1 Melioribacter sp.
GTTCCAGTAATAATCTTTTTAGTATCCTGCATTATTGCATTTTCAACCGGCACATCCTGGGGAACATTTGCAATAATGATTGCGATCGGTGTGCCGATGGCTCAAACTTTGGATGCAAATATTTACTTAACAATTGCTGCGGCATTAGGCGGCGGAGTATTCGGGGATCACTGCTCACCAATTTCAGATACAACAATAATCTCATCAATGGCATCGGCAAGCGACCATATTGATCATGTTAAAACTCAATTGCCTTATGCATTAACGGCAGGAGCAATTGCTGCATCAATTTACTTTGTACTGGGATTTTTTATGCACTAAGGGGTAAAAGTTTCGATCGTGGCAGAATCGGCAATTATTTCCTCATAAATTTCAAGAGGTTTCGAACTGTCGGAAATTTTATAACTTTTACCCGAAGGATAGAGGGTAAGTTTTAAATTTTCTATAGGGGTGTTATCGTTGGCAAATAAAAATAATTTTGTAAGTTTATCGGTTACCAATAATTTAAGAAGATACCGGGAATCAGTATCCATAAATGTTTCAGTGATTATTTTTTTCTTAAGTTCCATTGAATCTGCCGCTAACGTTACAACCCGGTTTCTATTATAATCCTTTTTAATTTTCTGTTTGTGCAGTTTAATAATATTAATTCTGCTTGAGATTTCTTTTAACTTTAATTTGGCAAGCTCAGTCAGTTTCGGATCATCGATTTCCTGTAAATTTTTAACATCATTAAGCAGATTGATCTCTTCTGCAAACTGTGCTCGGTTATTTGAAATGTATTCAAATATTTCCTGCCTCAATTCTCCGGGAGCAAATACATAGTTAAAAATATCTCTTTCTTCTATCTTCACTTTAATTTCTTTTTTTATCAATAAGTAGAATAATTTTTTAAGTTTTTAAAAAAATTATTAATCAGATTCTATTTTTTTTAAAATTTTAATTTTAAAATTACTATAAAGGTAATTCATTATCCCGTGATAATTTGAGTAAAATTCTGTATTAGAAATATTTTTATAATGAGCCTCAAAATAGCTGAATAATCCGCCTTTTATACCCCCGTTTTTCATATCGACGGCGATATCTTCAAACGCATTAACCATGGCACAGTATTCGGAAACCGATAATTTGTTCAGCGAATAGTATTTAACTTCCAAAATTTTTTTTAGATGTTCTAACTCCTGGTCAACTACTTGATCAATAAATGGAAGTTGAGAAAAGTGTTTCGGGGTATAAACTTCACTTTTTGAAAAATAATTATAATTTAGCTGCTTAATTCTTTTTACCAGAAGATTAAATGGTATCGCGGGAAAATAGATATTCTCTTGTTCGATGTATTCGAGCAGCCCATTAATCAGCTTAAACTGTTTTGCGTTAAAAAGTTTAGAATCTAGGAGCATGAATTCTTCTTCTTGAATTAGTGGTGTACATAAGGACTCAACTTTGCTATCTACAATATAAACAGTTGTAAGAAAATTTAATTTCTTAAAATTATTGTTTGAAATACAAGTGTTTAAGGTTGTGAAAATTTTTGAAAAAATTGGGTCTCTATCCTTAAGTATTAAAGTGACAGTTTGTTCAACACGGCTGCAAATAATTTTAAAGAAGAAGTATTGAGCATCACTTTCAGTTTTAACCGGATTTTTCCAATTTCTTAGAGAACGCAATAATGATATTTCATCACCGTTTCCATTTGTTACAAATAACGGTACTACTGCATCAATTGCGATATCATTTAATTCATTGTTGGTGTTTATGCCCTTTGATATTTTGTGGCGATATTTTGATAAAAGTACGCCTTTACTTGTTTTTACGGCAAATTCAATTAGTTGATTGATCTCTCTAGTTTTGATCTCCCCCGAGCTGAGCTTAGTAAATGTAGAACTTAATCTCATCCACACTCCATTAAGTTTTAGAGAATTTTGCGACTAATATAGTAAATATTGAATTAATTAAAAATCAGTTCAATTTTATTTTAACAGAATCATTTTACGAGAAAAGCTAAATCCTCCTGCTTTAATTTTATATAGATAGATACCTGAAGGAAGCAAATTACCCTGTCTGTTTTTTCCTTCCCAAATTACAGACCATTTTCCTTTATCGAATTCTTTGTTGTTTACTAGTTTGTCAACTTCACCCCCGAGAATATCATAAATGGTTATAGTGACAATTTCCGCATCAGCAAGTGTAAAAGTAATTTTTGTAGTCGGGTTAAATGGATTAGGGTAATTTTGTGCCAGTCCGTAGCTTGTTATTTCTTCTATTTCAGAATCCTCAACCGGTGTAATAACATCCGACTGCAAGTCATCAAGATATATTGCTCCAATCTCATTTCCTTCAGATAATTTATTTATCTTAATGCCGTCTAAAGTAATATCTCCCGATAGCGCGAGCTGCTGCGAATTCACGTCTAAAATTTTCCATCCCGTAAAATTAATTGTGTCAACTTCAACTGATGCAGTATTTGACTGAGTATCTGAAAACAGAAAGGAAATTGAATTATAACTTAAATCACCGAAAACCCATAGCCCGATTCTTGAATCCGGGATTGCTCCAAAATTAATATTTGTATTTAACATGCATGTGCCTTCAGCCGCAGTAAATTCATAGCTTAATTTTCCTGAGGTCTGTCCCGAAATTTTCTTTTGGTTTGAAACTTCAAACATTGTGGCAGACTCATTAATATTTGAACTGCCGGAACTTAACGAAGGCTGCTGCCAGTTTGAAATATCTTCAAAGCCATCAACGATATTCCCTGAAACATAAACCTCAGCATCCGTAACAAAATTAATATCAATATCTTCATCTAACTTCAAATTCTCGATATCACCAATGCCTTGTTTTAATTTTATGGTATATGTCGAATTTGGAACCAGAGGATCTCTTGGTTCAAATATTATTTTCCCATCAGAGTAAGATTGTGCGCTTACAATTACACTGATATTCTGATTATCATTATTCACTAAATTAATATTGCCAGGCAGTGTTGATTGATCAATCGGGGCATCGAATTCTAATACAATCTTTACCGTGGTGCTGATATCACTGTCAGAAAAATCAGGATAGTTTCCTACTAAGGTTAATTTGGAGCGTGTAGTAAAATTAAACGAGAACTCAGTTTGAATTGGAACTCCAAAAAAACTTTCTGCCGTTGCGCTTAAGGTAACCGTATATTCTATTCCCGGCTGTAAAAGGTTTGAAGGTTTAAATACAAAAGTCTTATTATTATTAGACCAGGTGAATGTTCCGGTAGTCTGGGGCGAAAAAGAAAGTGCACTTTGAACTTTAGCGGGATTCATTCTAATATCAAAACTCATTTCAAGATTTGATTGCAAACTAAGTCCCGAAGCATCTGCAGCCGGTGAAAATTCAACTACCTGCGGTACATTCAAGTTCGGTTCGAGCTGAAGAAATTTATCTGCAAATACAGTTCTATCTGCTATCACTGTCACATTTGTGGAATCAAGTTTATAATCTTCAGCAGTCAAAAAAACTTTGTACTGTCCCGGTGCTAGACTGTCGAATAAATAAAAACCGTTATTTAAATCATCCCCCTCGTAAACTAAATTACCGGGTTCAATTGTGACATTTACATAATTTATCGGCTTTTTCTGATCATTTAAACTTGGGATGTAGTAGTAGCTTACATTTACATCGGGATCCCTTAAAATACCGGCAACCGCCCCGAAACTCAGCGCACCGGCACTATAAAAATCAATAAATCCGCGGGCGATTGCCCAAGCCTCATGCCTTCTATAATTTGTGTTTAATAATCTCCAAGATTCGGGAATATAATCATGAAACGAACCTTCGGTTAATGTTCCGGGCATATTGAGGGGGCGTAGTACACCCAATCCTGAAGTTCCCCAATCGGGATAAAAAGACCAGTCCCCTCTATTGGAAGTACCTGTGGTTCTATTAACTTCGTAAATTCTTTGAACGAGAATGCTTCCCATTATTTTGGCATCGGGAAAGACTGGCGCTCCGTCGTATCCTCTAAATAATACCAAGGTTGAATTGGCTGTACCTTGAAAACCGTTGCTGTGGATCGAATTAAAAAAATCGACATTGTTGGCATTCGCGATTGCAGCCCTCTGTGATAATGGAATATCATCGGCATCGCTGTTGCCGAAGCGTGTTAAAATTACTGTTGCACCAAGACTTTCAAAAATTTCTTTTGCATGCAGCGCTTTATCAAAATTACTTTCAGATTCCCAGAGACCGGTTTGAGGAATAAATCTATCATTTGCCGCGTCGTGACCTCCATGCCCAGGGTCAATACAAAACTTGTAACCGCTTAGTAATTGTGAATAAATTGATGTACTTAATAATATGATTGAAATAATTATTTTTAAGATTTTAAACATTTCAATTCCTTTTAGTCAAACTTAATATTTGCAAATTCTATTTCACCGTTGATCGTATTGAAAAATACTTTTTCTCCGCTGCGTGACCAACTCGGATACATCTCGATTTTACTAGTAGATTTAGTGATTGCAAATTCGATATCGGATTGGATATGTCTCACATAAATATCGGAAGCAGTAACTTGATGTCCGTCATCAAAATCTTTCATATATGTGATCCATTCCCCATCCGGAGACCAAGAAGGATAGTTTGCATAGCCAATTTCACTTAGAATTTTTCCTTCCAGATCACAAATAAAAGTTCCTTTCCCGGCAGCAGTATAAAGGACTCTATCTTTTCCGGGAGAAACACTCGGCCAAATATAATTTGCTTTTCCATTTGGATTTAGAATTTTGCTTTCCCCTTCTATCACCAAAATCAAATCCGAATTATTTATAAAAACTTCAATCGCATCGTTTGGAGTAAATCCGGATTCTAAATTAAATATTTTAGAAACCGTAAATGGAGTTTCACTTCTGTAAAAAAACAAAGTGCTATCCCCTAGTAATTTGGGAGTTCCAATATTCCTCTGACGGGCTAGTAAAACTTGCTCTGTTTTATCTGCAGTATTTTGAATTACAATCGAGGACATCTTTTTCCTGTCAATATATTCATCCATTCTAAAAGCAATTTTTTTCCCTTTGTCAAAAATCACAGGTTCGTATCCCGCACCGAAATGATCATTTAATTTTGTAAGAGTTTTTTCATCAATGGAATAGATCCACAAACCTTTATAATTACTCGTGGTGAGCAATATGGTGTTGTTGTTTGCGAATCGGGGGTAAAAGAAGCCTTCTTCCCTATCGATATTAACTTTTTGAATATTGATCACTTCAGCAGTTTGGCAGTAAAGCATCGACGCAAAAAACATAAATAGAAAAAATCTCTTGATCATTTAAGCCTCATTTATTAAGAATAATCAATTATTAAACAAGAGTATAAAATATCAAAAATTAGTACTGATAACAATTTTACCCTGAAGTTTGATCGAAAAACCTTTACAGTTCTAATGGTCAGAATATTTCATTTTACTTTAATTTGTAAAATAGCCAAAGATTGGATATTTTTAGAATCTATTAAAAACAAATTTTCATTAATAATAAAAGTTGAGGAGATATATGATTAGCGACAAAATGCAGCAAGCATTAAATAAGCAATTAAATTTAGAACTTTACTCGTCTTATGTATATTTGGCGATGGCTGCTTATTTCGAAACTACCAGCTATAATGGATTTGCAGCTTGGATGGAAAAACAATCGTATGAAGAATATGGTCACGGACTTAAAATTTACAAATATTTAAATGATGTTGGCGCAAGAGTAGTTTTGGATGCTATCGAGAAACCAAAATTCGAGTGGAAAAATGCATTAGATGTTTTTAATAATGCATATGATCATGAGATGGTGGTTACTAAATCTATAAATGAACTGGCTGATTTAGCTGTTGAAGAAAAAGATCATGCTTCAAAAATATTCTTGAATTGGTTTGTGCAGGAACAAGTTGAAGAACTTGATACTGTTTCAAAAATTGTTGACAAATTAAAATTAGTTGGTGAAAATACCGGCGGATTATTTATGCTCGACAGAGAATTAGGAAGCAGACAATAAATTATAAAGGCGGTTTTGCGACCGCCTTTTTTTTGAATTTTATTTTGAATAGGCGGGTTCCAACTCCAACCTGCTTTTATTTTTACGTACCAATATTCTTAAATCACTAATCGCGTAAATTGCTGAGGGCAGCATCAGCAGAGTTAAAAAGGTTCCGAATACAAGTCCGAATGCAACTGATACAGCCATTGGAACAAGAAACTGACCCTGTTCACTAGTCAACATTATCAGGGGTGCAAGACCTGCTGCTGTGGTAATGGTTGTTAATATTATCGGTCTGAACCTTGAAATCGTGGACTCGTAAAGGGCATCAAAAACATCTACTCCTTCAGCTATCAATCGGTTATACTTATCAATTAATACAACCGAATCGTTAATTATAATTCCGGCAAGAGCAACTATCCCCAGGAACGACAATATTGAAATTGGTATTCCCATTATATAGTGTCCAATAATTGCACCAACTAATCCAAGGGGAATAAGGCCCATGATAAGCAGCGTCTGTACGTATGACTTTAGAAGAAACATAAGAATTGTAAAAACTATCAGCAGTGCAATTGTCATTGAATAAGTAATTGAACCTACCATTTTAGAAACCTCTTCCGACTGACCTCCGTAAGAACGAGTGACACCTTCAACCTGAGATAATACTTTCGGAACGATCACACCATCAAGTTCCTTTAAAATTACTGCAAGATCATTTTTTGAGTAATCAAGATTTGCGAATACAGTAATAGATCTTTCACCATTTTCATGTCTAATGCGCCTAATACTTCTCTGCATTTTATAATCGGCAACTTCTTTGAATGGTACAAATTCACCTTCTGGAGTTATAACCTTTAGGTTCTCAATTTGGCTTAACGAAATTCTATCTTCTTTATTGAATCTCACCCAGATTTTTACTTCGTCTCTTCCTCTCTGCAGGCGCATAACTTCCTGCCCGTAGAAGCCTTGTCTTAATTGAGAAGTAAGATCGCGCAAAGTAAAACCAAGCGCTTTACCTTTCGGTTTTAATTCAACAACAAATTCGTTACTGCCCAAAGGGGTATCATCTTTTATATCCTTTACGCCGTCAATTTGCTGCAGTTCATCTTTAAGCAAATTTTTAGCGCGCATCAGTTGGTTGTAGTCTGAACTTTGGAATCTAACAGAAATCGGATTCCCGCCGAATGACCAGCCACCAACAGTAACGTTTTCAGCCTCGGGGATTACACCAATAAAATCACTCAGCGCACCAGAAAATTCTGAAATCGTATATTCCCTTTTATCACTTGTGGGAAGAACGAAGAAAATATTAATAGAATTTCCATTCATCCACGATGTGAAATTCCTAATCGGGTTTAATTTTCCTGTAGAGGAATCTTCCCATGTTTTACCGAAAGCAAGAGCTTTATCAATTAGAATATATCTAATTTTATTGGCAACCTCAGCAGACATACCTGCAGGTACTTCAGCTTCAATTCTAGCGTACGGCGGTTCAATTTCCGGGAAAAATTGTGCACGAACGTGTGACCCTTGAAACAATCCAACAATAATTAATATAACTGCCACAACCGAAGCGGATATCGCCCATCTATTTTTCAATGAAAATTTTAAGACCGAGCTGTAAACTTTATTGATTAAAAAGTCTATTGCTTTATCAACTGAATCTCTCATTCTTGTTAAAATGTTATTGCTTTTAGGTTGAACCTGCAATGCTTTTGAATGAGCAATATGTGCCGGTAAAATTATCAAAGCTTCAATCAGAGAAAACAATAGTGAAATAATTACTACCGCGGCAACCTGCCAAACGTATTTGCCTAACATACCGTAAAAATAAAAATAGGGCGTAAATGCAACAATGGTTGTAATGATAGAAATTGTAACCGGTTTAATAACTTCCAGCGTACCATCAATTGCTGCTCTGACTGGTTCTTTACCATATTTTTCATACTGCGAATAGATGCTTTCGCCGATAATGATTCCGTCGTCAACCAAGATACCAATCACCATTATCATACCGAAAAGACTGAACTGGTTGATACTGATATCTAAAACCCAAAGGACAAAAAACATCCCCAATAGAGAAATCGGTATTCCCAGTGCGACCCAAAATGAAAGGCGCGTATTAAGAAAGATGCCAAGTATTATTAAGACTAGTGCCAAACCCAGGAGCCCGTTCTGCGACAAAAGATCAATCCGCTCCTGCAGTTCATCCACTTCTTTTATAAAGGTATTGAATTCAACAAGACCGGCATATTTTTCTTCATACTGTTGAGCGAGTTCCTCAGTTATTTTGTCAATCTCAACAACATCTTCTTTGTTGTTGTACATTACGTTAAATCCAACGGACCTTTTACCGTTGTACTCTGAATAGAAGCGATTCTCCGGCCACTGCTCCTGAACAGTACAAATATCTTTGAGAAATATTTTCTGCCCGTTAATTTTGGAAACAACTTCAATATTTTCTAGATCAACAGCCTGATACTTTTTATTATAAGATCTGATCAATATTTCCTGCTCATCGGTCAAAACAGAACCCGAAGAAATATTCAGGTTCGAATTACGAACCGCTTGTGCAATATCATCAATACTTAATTTATAGCGTATTAAATCTTCGGGGGATACCTCCAATGCAATCTCACGCTGTGGTAAACCCCACATTCTTACATTGGAAATTTTGCCGGTGCGCAGCAGATCATCCCTAAATTCTTCAACTATTTTCTTTAATGTAAAAAGATCGTCGGGACCGTAAATTGAAAGCATTATCGCCCTATTCCACTGTGTCGATTGATAAACTACAGGTTTCTCTGCACCGGAAGGATAAGAGTTAACTGAATTTACAGAATTTTTAATATTTTGGATCGCTTTATTCATATCATAACCGGGAGAAATTTCAACTGAAATTGAGCCAAAATTATCCTGCGACCACGAATCTATTTTTTCAATTCCTTCTAATCCACGAAGATTTTCTTCAATTTTAATTACCATCCCCTCTTCAACCTCAACGGCAGAAGCGCCGGGATAGGGCAAATCAATTTCTACTTGTTCAATCTCAAACTTCGGGTCCAACCTTCTGTTCAGATTGAACAAAGCAAATATACCGGCAACGCATATTACCAGCATTATCCAATTGGTGATTACGGAGTGTTTAATAAAATATTGAATGAATTTTTGCATTTGGTTTCTCTTTTGTTAAAATAAGGCAGCCTAACCATCCCCTCACGGTTAAGCTGCCGGCATCATTACTGTAAATTATTGTCTTTTGATTCCGAGTTTTCAGAGCTCACAATTTCCTTTGGATTCATCGAATTTCCAATCGTTTGAATTTCCATTCCTACAATAGGTTTCTGTAAAATGGTTGTTACGATATTGGTATTTGGCGGCAATGTATTACTAATTATTGCTTGATCTTGTTGAATAAATAATAGGTCAATCATGCGCCGGGAAAGTTTGCCTTCCTCCAAAGTGTAAACATATTTATTTTCTTGAATAATATGACGCGGAATGGAAGCAACATTTTTCAGATTTTTTCCTTCAATTAAAATATCAACATAATTGCCCGGAAGAAAATTTGAGTTCAAGTTTGAATTCGAAAAAACTACATAAGCATTTAATGACTGAGAATTTCTTTCTAATTTTTGATCGGTGCGCACAATTCTACCATAAATAACATTATCGGGATCATTGCTTGCTAAAATTTTAACTCTTGGTGAGTTATTAAAATTTATCATATTTAGATCTTTCACCAATAACGGGACGGCTATTTCAAGATTAACCACATCCTCAATATCAAATAAATGCTGACCTTTGGAAACGTAACTGTTTTCGATTATTCCGTTCGATTTAATATAACCGGAAAAAGGCGAGCTTACTTCATGTTTGGAAAGAAGAATTTCCTGATTCTTTACTGAGTAATATTTTGTAATAATATTACGAGTACTCACTTTAATTTTTTCTTGGGAATTCGAAATTTCCGGTAAATTTGGAATTTGGTTTTCAATATCAATGGCAAGAAAATATTTATGCCATTTGTTGTAAACATTTTCATCTTCTATTTTCAAATCGGGTAAAAGTGAAGCAACTGTGTTAAGAAAATCGGAACGGAGTGAATAAAGCTGGTTTTCTATCTCCCGTGCGTCCAATTCCAAAATAACTTCCCCTTTCTTAACCGGGGTGCCGCTCTTCAAGTTGTTTTTAGCATAAGTTACCATTCCGCTCACCTCTGAAATGAGGCTTAAGGATTTTTGCGGTACTATCACTCCGTTCCCTTTGATTTCGAGAGCGATATCTCCAAAATTTACTGACTGAACCTCAACCGTTCTTACTTCCGGTTTGAAATCTCTCTTGTTACTTGTTTTTTCGGTTGACCCTAGGAAGTTCATACTAAACAACCCGATTAATAATATTATCACAACACCCGATGTTTTTAATATATTCTTTTTCTTTACGCTCATGACATCCCTTTTTTAATCAAATTATTTAACCTTTAGGACGAACATCGCCCATAAAAAGTTACGCGAAAACTAAAATAAAATGAATCGATTCGTAAAAAACAGCATCCCATTTTTTCAAGTCAGAAGTGAATAATTCAGTTCTTTTACTTGTTGACATTTTTTTTTAATCTTCATATATTAGCACTCGTATTTAATGAGTGCTAATAACAGAAATTATAAAAAGGAGAAAAAAAATGGCTGATTTCAAAATTACCCCGCTTCATGATCGAGTAATTGTTCAAGCAAAAGAAGCTGAAGAACAGACAAAAGGTGGAATTATTTTACCTGATACTGCGCAAGAAAAACCAATTGAAGGCACTATTGTAGCAGTTGGTAAAGGAAAAATTACAGACGACGGAAAAGTTATCGATATGAATGTAAAAGTCGGTGACAAAATTTTATACGGAAAATACTCCGGAAGCGAAATTAATATTGAAGGAGTAGAATACCTGATTATGAGAGAAAGTGATATTTACGGAATCATTAACTAAAAATTGAAAAATAATAGAAATAATAAGGAGGAAACATGGCAAAATTAATTGAATTTGGCGCCGAAGCCCGCAGCGGGTTAAAAGTTGGTGTCGATAAACTTGCCAATGCCGTTAAGGTCACTTTAGGACCCAAAGGCAGAAACGTAGTAATTGATAAAAAGTTCGGTGCCCCGACAGTTACAAAAGACGGTGTTACAGTTGCAAAAGAAATTGAACTTGACGATGCGGTTGAAAATATGGGTGCGCAGATGGTTCGTGAAGTTGCTTCAAAAACTAGTGATGTAGCCGGTGACGGTACCACAACTGCAACGGTTCTTGCTCAGGCAATTTACCGTGAAGGTCTAAAAAATGTAACTGCCGGTGCAAATCCTATGGATTTAAAAAGAGGAATAGATCTCGCTGTTACTAAAGTAGTTGCATATCTAAAATCTGTTAGCCGTGATGTTGAAAACAGAGACGAAATTGCTCAAGTTGGTTCAATCTCTGCTAACAATGATAAAACAATTGGAAATCTAATTGCTGATGCAATGGATAAAGTTGGTAAAGACGGCGTTATCACTGTTGAAGAAGCAAAGGGAACCGAAACTGAATTAGAAATAGTTGAAGGTATGCAGTTCGACCGCGGATATCTATCACCATATTTCGTTACCGATTCAGAAGCTATGGAAGCTGATTTAGACGATCCTTATATCTTAATCCACGATAAAAAGATTTCTGCAATGAAAGACCTTCTTCCAATTTTAGAAAAGATAGCTCAGGCTGGAAGATCACTTTTAATAATTGCTGAAGATCTCGAAGGTGAAGCGCTTGCAACATTAGTTGTAAACAAATTAAGAGGTACATTAAAAGTTGCAGCTGTTAAGGCTCCGGGATTTGGCGACAGAAGAAAAGCTATGCTTGAAGATATCGCAGTATTAACAGGCGGTACAGTTGTTTCCGAAGAACGCGGTTATAAACTTGAAAACGCTACAGTTGAATATCTTGGTACAGCTAAAAAAGTTGTTATTGATAAAGATAACACAACGTTAGTTGAAGGTGCCGGTAAAAGCGAAGACATTAAGAAAAGAGTAAATGAAATTAAATCACAAATCGAAAAAACAACTTCAGATTACGACCGTGAAAAATTACAGGAAAGATTAGCAAAACTTTCCGGCGGTGTTGCTGTATTAAAAATTGGTGCAGCTACAGAAGTTGAAATGAAAGAAAAGAAAGCACGTGTTGAAGATGCACTTCATGCTACACGCGCAGCGGTTGAAGAAGGAATAGTATCCGGCGGCGGTGTTGCATTAGTTAGAGCAATTGAAAAATTGAACGACCTTAAAGGTGAAAATTTAGATCAGCAAACAGGTGTTAAAATTATTCAAAAAGCTCTTGCAGAACCTTTGAGACAAATAGTGAACAATGCCGGTCTTGAAGGAGCTGTAGTATTAAATAAAGTTCTCGAAGGAAAAGATGATTACGGTTTTAACGCTTCGACAGAAGTATATGAAAATCTAATCAAAGCCGGAGTTATTGATCCTACTAAAGTAACAAGAACTGCTTTAGAAAATGCTGCATCTGTTTCGTCCTTGCTGCTTACAACAGAAGCTGTTGTATTTGATAAAAAAGAAGACGAAAAAATGCCTGCTATGCCTCCCGGAGGAATGGGTGGTATGGGCGGAATGGACGGAATGTATTAATAGATTCCCACAAAAAAAGCGGTCAATCGACCGCTTTTTTTTTATTTAATCTTTAACTGTTCTCTAAAGTATTCGATAGTTCTTTTTAGACCCTCTCCCCTTTCAACTTTCGGCTCCCAGCCCAAAATTCTTTTTGCTTTTGATATATCCGGCTGTCTAACTTTTGGATCATCTTCCGGTAAAGGTGTGTATATTATTTTGCTGTTTGATCCTGTGATCTTCAATACTTCCTCAGCAAATTCCTTTATTGTAATTTCCTGCGGGTTTCCAATATTTACCGGATCAACTTCATCCGAAAGCAGCAGTCTGTAAATACCTTCAATTAAATCACTAACGTAACAAAAACTTCGCGTCTGCGATCCGTCACCAAAAACCGTAAGATCTTCACCGCTTAATGCCTGTGACACAAATGCTGGTAAAGCTCTTCCGTCCTGCAGTCTCATTCTGGGTCCGTAGGTATTAAATATTCTTACAATTCTTGTTTCAACATTATGATAGCGATGATATGCCATTGTGATTGCTTCGGCAAATCTTTTTGCTTCATCGTAAACACCGCGTGGACCAATCGGATTGACATTTCCCCAATAATCTTCTTTCTGAGGATGAACCGCAGGGTCACCATAAACTTCAGATGTAGATGCAATTAAAATTCTCGCGTTTTTATCTTTAGCCATACCAAGAACTTTGTGTGTCCCAAGTGAGCCAACTTTTAATGTTTGAATGGGTAATTGCAAATAATCAATGGGACTGGCGGGAGATGCAAAGTGCAGAATATAATCTACATTTCCGGGCACATGAATAAAATTAGTTACATCATGTTTATAAAAAACGAAATTTTCATTTTGAAATAGATGACTAATGTTATCTAAACTACCTGTTAATAAGTTATCGATGCAGACAACTTTCAATCCTTCTTTAAGGAGACGATCACACAAATGGGACCCAAGAAATCCTGCTCCTCCGGTTATAACAGCAACTTTTTTATTCATTTTGATTTACTCATCATATTTTTTTGTTTGTTTTCAATAAATACTATTATTGTGGAAATAAGCAAAAATGCAAAAACGGTTCCCACAAAGGTGTGAAATAATAGTCGCGGACTAGTAGGTTTAAGTGCAGGAATAGCTTTGTCTAAAACTTGTATTGTTGGAATGTCTTTATTTTCCTGTATCTTTTCAGTAAAATATTGCTTTTGCAGAAGCAGATAGACTTGATTTTGAACTTCGAGATTTCTTTTGATTTTCACTAATTCATAACTGATTTCCGGAACATCTGCAAATTTAGGAAAATAATCTTTCTCGTCGTCTTCTCTTCCCACCAAATCTGAATATTTGCTTTTCAAAACTTTCAATTTATTTTCTAATGAAAGAATTGATTGATTATTAGACTGCATGTTCTGTGATATTGAATTTAGCTGAATTTCAGCTAATATTATTTGACTCTTAACTTCAGCGGCATTTACAATAGCAGCCTCAATTTGTGCGGGCAGTGAAATTGCTTTATTCCTTTCCTGAAATATTTTCAATTCATTCTCGAGGCTATCCAACTCAAGTTTTGTTAACTGTAACTGAATTTCCAAGTACTTTCTAGTTTTCTTTGCTCTTGAGTTCATTTTTTCCCGATTAATTTCATCCAATGCCTCAACAAAAGTATTGGACACAAAAGCAGATAAATTATTTACACTGTCGCGAGCAGAAGAAAATCTTGCAAACAATCCCGTAGAGAATTTTGTACTAAAAATAATTATACCTTCTTTGGTCACATCAACAAAAATTTTATCAGAAAGTTCTTTTACCGCTTGCTGCAGTTGACTATTAGTGTCATCAATTTCAAAAAAATTTATAAGTCCACATTTATTAATAACAATTTCTTTAGCCGATCTGCTTTTTAGTATTTCAGCATAAAGCTGAGAATCGCCCCCATTTCCCGTAAGCGATAAAAGTGGGCTAACATCAGAAGTTCCGAGCAATCCCGAAAGACCCTGCGGTTGATCGTTCGGCGGTAAAATTGATACTGAGGTAGAATAAGTGATAGGGTAAATAAATAATAAAATTAAAAATAAGAAGACCGCAACTGAAAAAGAAAATTTTATAATTTTTTTCCAATTAATCAGAAGAGCGTTTAATATTTCATGGTAGGTCACTTTATTTCCTCGAGGTTACAATTATTGCGGCCAGAGCAGCAATGATAGTTGCAACTTGTCCTACAACTATTAAACTGGTAGTAAACACATCCCAGAATTTAGGCGGAGGCGTTTCTTCCGGCACCCAAATGATATCACCAGGATTTAAATTTTCAATTTCATCAGCTTCATGCCATTCGCCTGAACTAGCTTTAATTACTCTGATATCGTCATCCACAGCACGCCATGAGAATCCACCGGCAAGTTCTATGTAGTCATCAATTGTGAAATTTTTATTAAAAATAATATTTCCAGGATTTTGAACTTGTCCAACTAGAGTAATGTAATCTTTCTTCTCCGGTATAAAAATTTTATCGGAACGCTTTAATATTAAATCCTCGGTATCATCATTTTCAAGAAATAACCGTTCAAAATCAACGACCATTCTACCTTTCCGCTGCCTGGATTTAGCTTTAAAATACTCGTATTCATCATCCGTCATATCAATACGCGGGATAAGTTTTAGTCTCTCATACTCCGGATCATTTTCTTCAATTCCTATACTTCGCTCAATGTAGGCATCTTTAAGTGATGCATTTTCTAAAAACCCGCCGGCTTCTTCCAATACTAATTGTTTAAGGCCCGTCTTATCTTTAATAATTTTATATCTTCCGGGGAATTTAACAAAACCTTCAATGGTCACGAGACGAGCGATCATAAATTCCGGTTTGTTTCGTACTAGTAGTTTATCGCCTGAACTGAGTAACTTCTGATTCGTATTTAAGTCTTCATACTTCAAGTAACTGCTATTCAATTCCTTTCCGTCATCATTATATGAGACTAGCTCAATGGTATCTTTACGAGCAATTTCCAGAAAACCGCCGGAGAGCGTTAATAAACTTTCAACATCTTCACCCTGCACAAATTCATAAGTACCGGGATATAAGACACTGCCAAAAATCGAAACGACTCTATCAACCTTCTGAATTAAAACAAGCTCATCATCATGCAGATAAGGATTGTTATTCTCATCACCGAGTCTAAGGTAAGTAAGTAAGTCATATTTTGATCTTTCACCATTATTAGCGATGACGATTATATTACGAATGTCTGAATCATTTAATAATGAACCTGAATTAATTATCAAATCACTCAATCTTAAATTTGCAGGTAAAATATAACTTTTAGGTTTAGAGACATTTCCAATTAATTTAACTTTAATACTTCTAACTTTGATGATTGAAATGCTAATTTCTATATCTTTAAAATTCGCAAGAATTGCCTCTCTCAAAATTGCTTTTGCAGAATCAAGTGAATATCCGCTCAATTGTATAAGCCCTATCTTTGGAATAAATACCTTACCTTCGGGATTGATCGGTAATTCAAATGTTTCTAAAATTACACCGCTCAAAGAAAGAAATAAGATATCCCCCGGTCCGACTCTATATTGTTTCAGATCGATAGAACCTATCGCAGGTAGAATTAGTTCTCCGGTTGTACCATCGGTGACATCCTGTTGAGTCTTTTCTCCGCGATTTAGAATACTTCTTTCTGAGTAGCTCGGAAGGTTTTGAGCTATAGTTAGAGAAACTGAAAGAAGAAAAAGTATCAGTAAAGATATTGGTTTAACTTTCAATTAAATCCGATATTTGTTGAAAAAGGTTTATACTTTGTTCTTTTTCTTTTTAGATTTTGCTGCTGCAGGACGTGAATAATAGTAATAATATTTATAATATGAACCGTAACCGGTTTTGTAGCTGAAATTATTTAGTACCGTTCCTGCAAATGTGCCATGATCGTGAGAAAGGAGTTCAACAGATTTTTCCATTAAATCGGACTCAGTTGTATTTGCTGAAACAACAAGAACAGTTCCATCAACAATTCTAGATAAAATTTCAGCGTCGGTAACCGCAATTATCGGCGGTGAATCGATGATGATTTTCTGGAATTCGTTTTCTAATTTTGCCAATATTTCTTCCATCTGCTTTGAGCCAAGAATTTCTGCAGGGTTGGGAGGAATAATTCCAGCAGTTATATAATAAAGGTTTTCAACAACAGATTTTCTAAGTACGTCTTCTAAAGAAGCTTTATCAAAAAAGTAATCTGTTAGACCGGGCGATCTATCTACGCCTATAACCGAATGAAGACGGGGCTTTCTTAAATCGCAATCTATAATTAATGTTTTCTGACCTGTCATGGCAAGACTGCCGGCAAGGTTTGTATCAATTGTAGTCTTCCCTTCTCTGGGAGCGGATGAAGTTACTAAAATTGTTTGTAATTGATTACCATTACCTCCCAGTTTAGCATATTGAATCCTAGTACGTAATGCCCTGAAAGCTTCACTTGGTATCGAATCCGGTCTTTTGGCAACAATAAACTCGAACTCCTTAGACTCAGCCGCATCTACGCCTTCAATTTTCGGTATCCATGCAAGGACACTAATATTTTTAGCTTGAATATCTTCTGGAGTTTGTATTGTATTATCAAAATAATTTCTAATAAATACAAAACCGAAACCTAAACCTAAGCCTAAAACTAAACCCATGATGATAATCAGCCTTCTATTTGGTTTTGAAGGTGAAAGTGGGATACGAGCTCTATCAATAATTAGTACATTGCCGGGAGTTGATTGTTCATTAATTATTGCTTCCTGATATTTTTCTTCAACTAGTAAATATAATTTTTCGTAGCCTGATTTTTCTCTTTCTAATCTTCCTAAATCTAAAGTTCTTTCCGGAAGTTGATTAAATCTTTTCTCATACTGGGAAACCATAATTTTTAATTCACGAAAAGAAGCAAGTAATGATTGGTATTTAACTTCCTCTTCCAAAACTTTCTGGCTCAATTGCTTAATTTCCTGCGGACTGGCTGCGTAAATACTGGCTTGAAAAATCTTTAACTGCTCGTCAAGTTTTTTCTTGAGAGCATCAATTTTTTGATCATAAAATTCAATTATCTCTTTTTTCTTAGGCGAATTACCGCTATTTACTATTGATACATCCTTCTGAGTTTCAAGCTGGGCAATTTCTTTCTGCA